>JBKBQK010000066.1:0-7033 GCA_046292705.1 Candidatus Nitrosotenuis sp.
GGCATTTCCGGGAGGCCAGTATGCAACGTCGAACAGTTCTACTACAGATTTTGCATTTTCTTTGTCGATTTTGATTGGGGTCGGATCGGTATAGATTTCATCGCCCCACACATTGAGGCCCACTTTAAAAGGCAAGTTCTTTATTAGATGACCCACCGTCTTTGGGGCAACCAACTCATCAAGTTCCAAAAATATGTTATCTGTCTTTGGAATCTCTACTACCAATTGTTTCACACGGACAATATTTTCTTGAATTAAATATCCCTTTTTTTTATCATGTAATATGGAAATACACGTCTACGATACTTATGTAGAAGCCAAAGACGGCCACACGATGCACTTTGATGTGATCACTGCAGTAAAAGACCACGGAAAGGCAATCGAGTACGCCAAGCAATGGCTCAAATCTATCGGCGAGGGCGAGGCACGAGTGACCACAGAAGAATGTCAGTTCTGCCACTCACAAGGCGCGCCAAAGCCAGTAGAGGACGCAATAAAGGCAAACGGATTCTTCATCCAAAAAATGGAAGGGTGTCCTTAACCCTTTTTTACTTTTTTAGTCTCACATGTATTTTCAAATATAACGTAGATTACATCGAATCATTGGTAAAAAAACCAACTTACAACAAGCTCACAGTCGAAGGCGACAAACAAACAGAGTGGATCTGCGGCTGCTTTGAAACAATTGACGGGTATTTCTGGTTCTGTGATGAACACAAGGATACTCTAAAAAAGACAATCGAGGCGCAAATCGACGAGCTCGACATGACACGCGTCATGGAATAAGTCAATTCGAAAGCTCCTCATGCCCAGCATCCCGTATGCGTTCTGACACTCCCGAGCCTAAAGGGTTCGGGCTTTGGCGCTAGCGCACGTAAAATCCATTATATTCAGGCATGCTGAGTGCAATATACCATGTCTGGCTTGAACTTCCAGTATAATTCCAGTATCTTTGCCGTCGATTGCAGCGGACTTGACATCTACGTTATTTAACCTCAAAAACTTTGAAGATGTTTACGACGTCTTCATTGTCATCAATGACAATAACTGAGGACGTTTTATGAGAATGCAGTCGAATCTAGTTTTTTAGATTGCCTAGTTTTTTTGGCGTAACGGCCTTGAGTCCTTCATCAATTACAATTCCCAGAACCGATGAATAGCTCCAACCTTGGTTTGTAGCTGAGATCAGACTGATTTGGAGCTGTCGTATTTTTTTATCAAGATCTTCGTCTAGTGTGAACGTGACTCGTTTCTTTGCCATTTATTTCAAATTTAGTCTTTAGATAAATTATTTAAAATAACAACTTCGCTCAATCGAAGTACCTTTGTTCAGCTAATCTTAAATTTACAGTCAAAAGAATGCCACATGGTGCTTTTGAGCAAATCCATTGACGCACTGCAGTTTCGTACCAAACGTACAAACATGTCCTTTTCTTTGATTGTTTGTGAGCAACCAAGATGATAGATCCCAATCCACACAAGCCAGTAGTCGCCATTTCCGTAGAAATAGTGCTGATGAGAAAGGGTGGCCCGCAGTACCAGCTGGTCTTGGCAAGGCTGGAAAAGTACTATGACTGCAAGATCTTTGACTGCTTTGAGCATCCAGACTATCTCAAGTCCGTCTTGCGCGAAGTCTACGGAGACGAGTATGAAAAAATAGTAGAGCAGATCGAGTGGGAGCTTGGGGAGAATGCATCTGAACCCGATGTCAGAAAATTCCTTGATATACTAAGGCAAGGCTAGCTTTTTAAAAGAAAGTGACTTTTGCGAATTGTGGAAAAGCTGTTCAGAGATATTGATTATGTTAGTCCCTTTCTTTTTGAGCTGAGTGATTTTGTTGGTAGGCGCTGGAACTTCAGAGTATTATGGGAGTTGCGAAACCACAAAGCCATGAGGTACGGCGAGCTGCAAGTCTCACTAGGAGAGATCTCGCCATCTACGCTTGCAAGCGTCCTTAAGAACCTCCAAAAGGAGGGCCTCATAAAGCGAACCTCACATGGCAAAAGCCCCCCTTACCGCGTAGAGTACAAAATAACAAAGAAGGGCCTTGAGTTGATAATTGCCAGCTCGTATCTTGTCAAGTGGGCAATAAAGAAGAGAAAGCTCTAGAGTACAAGTATTGCGATAAATGCAGAGACAAAGACGATTGCTACCGTGTTTAGGAGCTTGATTACCGTGTTGAGTGCAGGGCCTGCTGTGTCTTTATACGGATCGCCGATTATGTCTCCGACCACAGCTACTTTGTGTTCTTCGCTTCCCTTTCTTCCTTGCATCTCAACTAGCTTTTTGGCATTGTCCCACGCACCACCTGTGTTTGCAAGATGGAACGCCATGAATATTCCAGTCACTACTGCACCCATCAAGAGTCCTGCGACTGCTGGCGGGCCAAGCAAGATTCCAAGAACGATCGGTGCAGATATTGCAATGCTTGCAGACTTCCATAACTCCTTTAATGAGGCAAGTGTTGCAATGTCCACACACTTTGCATAGTCGGGTTTTGATTTACCTGTAAGTATATCTGGGTCTTGCTTGAACTGTCTACGCACCTCATCGACCATCTTTGAGGCCGCGCGCGAAACGCCGCTTATGAGCTGACCTGTTATTATAAACGGAATCAGTCCTCCCACGAGTAACCCCACGATAATTGTCGGGTTTGTGAGAGTATAATCGGAAAGCTTGGCAAAGTTTTCAGGTGAAAGATGTGAAAACGAAGTAGTTGCGTGTTCTTCGAGAAACTTTCTTGCTTCGTACTGGAATGCCTGTATCATCGCCAAAGCAGCAAGTGCGGCGCTTGCTATGGCAAATCCTTTTGTGACTGCCTTTGTGGTGTTTCCGACTGCGTCGATTTGGTCTGTCACCTTACGGTTGTCATCGCCCATCCCCGTCATCTCGACTATTCCGCCTGCATTATCCGCAATTGGGCCGAAGGCGTCGATTGAGAGCACGATGCCTGCAAGACTCAGCATGGCCATCGCAGTAAGCGAGGTTCCAAATATTCCGTATAGTAATGCCTGTGATGGGTCTGGCGCTGCTGTAGCCGAAATTGAAAATGAGATAATTATTGCTGCAACAAGTGCAATCATGAACGGCCCAGTCGACTGCATTCCTTTTATGATGCCCATCAAAGTCAGAGATGCATATCCCCACTTGGCAGAATCGCTAATCTCTTGGACCGGCTTGAATTTGTAGTTGGTATAGTAGTCTGTGATTCTCTGAATTACAGGAACCAAGATGACACCAATTACGGTGCTTGCAAACAAAGCGTACGAGTGGCTATCTTGACCTATGAACAAATAAGTGAATGCAAAGTTAAGTGCGATTGCGATTGCTGCAGAGACATAAAATGATCGGTTGAGTGGCTTCATTACGTCTGCGACGTTTTTTGAGCCAATTGTCGCAGAGCCGATAATTGACGCAATTAGTCCCGATGCGCCAATCAGAATTGGGTAGATTATAATTTTTGGTGCACCAATCAGTGCGCCAATCAGAATGGATGCAAGTATTGTGACTATATATGACTCATAGACATCAGAGCCCATACCTGCTGCATCTCCGACGTTGTCTCCCACATTGTCTGCAATTGTTGCTGGGTTCCTTGGGTCATCCTCTGGGATGTTTGCTTCTACTTTGCCTACCAAGTCTGCGCCCATGTCTGCTGCTTTTGTAAATATTCCTCCGCCGATTCTGATGAATAGTGCGATGAGGCTGGCACCAATTCCCACACCAGCTATTGTGATTGGGTCTGGGAATGCCAAATACAGAAGCGCAAGCGCCAAGAGTGCCATTGCTGGTACTGCAAGGCCCACTGTTGCTCCCCCACGGAATGCTAGTGCAAATGTCTTTCCGATTCCGCTCCCCGTTGCGTTTGCGGCCCTGACTGCGGCCTTGACTGTGATTTTTAGTGAGATCAGTCCTGCAACTGCGGAAAGTGCTGCACCAACTGCGAATGCGATTCCGTTTGAAAACCCGATGAAATAACCAATAATTACTGAAAGGCCTATTGCAATTGGGATGATTATCTTCATCTCACGTCTCAAAAACGCCGATGCGCCTATTCTTACTGCGTCTGAGATCTCCATCATTTGTTTTGTGCCGGGATTTTGTCTGCCAACCCAAGCGGCATAACCTGCGGCCACAGCAAAAGATGCAACAGCTGCACCTATTGGAATTATTTGTTGCAGCTCCATTTTACAACTGGTTGCCGATTTGTGGGAAATATAAATGATTGAGGGGATCAGTGTTTTCTTTTTTGGTAGGGGGCAAAGGTTTTGCCCTTGAGAACCTGTCTTACCAGTTTGTTGAATCGTCGGCCATGACTAAGATATGGAAATCTGAGATGGACTAGCTCGTGGGCTATTGTGTCATCGAGTGCCTTTTCGTCTGGAATTTTTTTTACGTTGATGAAGACCAAGTTGTGTCGCATGTAGGAGACTCCGTAATACTTGTAGGCAGTAGTTCTTCTTCCGGCAGTCATCTCTTTTGGCATTTCTAGAACCTCTTTTGATGTAAGTAACGTCTTTGGTTCTTGGATTGAGAGGCGGTTTGAGTATATTCCGACTTTTTCTAGTATGTTGAGCCTCAGGTCGTCATCAAGATGCATGTTGTGAACTTGGAATATTTTGTATTATGTAATAAAGTCAATTCTTGTGCAAAGATTTGTTGAAAAATCAATTGTAGAGTCAGGTTTTATGCATCAAATTTGTAAGGATCGGCAAGCAAGGCATGCTGAGAGTTTGAAAAAACCTGATTTGGTATCCCTAAGATTCATGGGTCCAAGTCCCATGCCTTACGGGTTATACTATCGTGTAACTTGCTAATAATTTTTTGAAAACTGACAAAAAGGGTCAGAGTTTAGTGTGTAATCATTAATCATACAGCCACCGTCTCATCATACCCCTACATCAGATTGAGAATTGCTTTTGTTTTATTTCTAATTTCGTCTGTTACCGGTACCACGACTAGGCCTTCGTTTGGCTGGCCGTAAAAGACGACGGTGTTTGAAGGCGCATACCGGCACACCGGGATGACGAGTAGATCTTCTTCGCCGTTTACAATTATCTGGTTTGGTGGAGGAAGTCCGAAGGCCTTTCTTATCGTCTCGAGGCTTTCGTTTGTTATTTCACCTGCAGGGTTGTTGCAGTAGAGTTTTTTTGCCGTGCTTGGTGGAGGCTTGCGCTTTTGTCTTTGTTCAGCGCCGTCGACTATCTGCAGCGACGGTGCAAGGCCAAAGTGAATTAGTTTGTCAGTGGTTGCATCTCCGACCGTTACAATGTACGCGCTTGCCGGAAGAAAATGTAGAATGCGCGCTCTACTCACATCGCTTTCTTTTATGAGTATGCCTATCGGTTTTTTGAGTGCCTGTCGTAGCTTTTCTGGCAGTTTCAAAGTTATGCCTGTGGTGTGGCTTGCATCTCTTCTCTGAGCTTTGCTGCCAAGATACTGCACTGGGCCGCCACATTTTTTGCCGCCACGCGGATTGCTTCTGCGCTTTGAGATTTCGGATCAGTTATCATGACTGGCTTGCCCTTGTCTGAGCCTTCCATTATTCCAGAGTTAAGCGGGATTTCCCCAATGAACGGTATGTTGTATTTTTCGCTGATTCTTTTTGCACCACCTTGGCCAAAGACATAGTGTCGGTCGCTGCACTTTGGACAAACAAAGTAGCTCATATTTTCTATAACCCCAATGAGTGGGACGTTTAGCTTGTTGAACATGCCAATTGCTTTTACTGCCACATTGCTTGCTACATCTTGCGGTGTGGTGACAACTAAGATGCCAGTAATAGGAATTGTCTGCGCCAGTGTAAGCGGTATGTCACCTGTGCCAGGCGGCAGATCAACAATCAGATAATCAAGATTGGACCAGTTTGTGTCAACTAGGAACTGCTTTAGAATTCCAGATATGATTGGGCCCCTGTAAATTGCTGCCTGATGTTCTTGCTCTGCAAAGAATCCAAAGGACACCACTTTGATCCCGTGTGTATCCACCGGTTGCAGTTTGTTGTTGACCACTTCCATGTAGGCCTTTTGCATCCCAAGCATGAGCGGAATGCTTGGGCCGTAAATGTCTGCATCCAAGAGGCCGACTTTGGCGCCAGATTGCGCCAATGCAAGAGCAAGGTTAAGAGACACTGTGGATTTTCCTACTCCTCCTTTTCCACTTGCTACGCCGATGATGTTTTTTACTGTGGACATCGCCTCGGCAGGATCGAGTGCTCTTCCCTCCATGACTTTAGCAGTCACGTTGAGCTCAAAGTTTTTGATGCCTTCTAGCTGCGATACTGCGTTTCGCACGTCTTGCTCTATTTGATCATTGAATGGACATGCGGGAGTAGTAAGTTCCAATGTAAATTTGAGGTTGCCGTCGTTTAGCTCCAGATTTTTTATCATTCCCATAGAGACTATGTCTTTTTTGAGGTCAGGGTCAACTACGGTTGCAAGTTTTGAGAGGACTTGGTCTACGCCAACCATGCAAAAAAAAGTTCGCATACATTATTTAAAGATAGGTTGATTTTCAAAACGCCGAAATTTTTTTCACTCCAAGTTAGGTGTGACTAATCAGAATTCAGAGTTTGATTTCTCACCTTAAATTTAGTTCCGTCTTATTACACAATGCTAAACACACAAGAGCTAGACATCCAAGACCGCTCAAGATACATCAACATCATAGTGGGTGCAATAATTGGTGCAGCAATAATGTTTCTTGCACAGGATGTAATCGAGTGGTTCATGGGGGTGGATTTTGAAAACCCTGGTGCAAACAGCGTCGTGCCAGCAAGCATAATAGAGCTGCTTGGAAGGGTGCTGCCGTTTTCCAAGTGGATTGGTGGGGTCATGGTAGTTTTTGCAATAATTGTCGGAGTCGGAAAGCTGCAACTTTGCGCTGCGCAGACTTGCAAATAATTTGCATGCCCTCAAAATCCTTTTTTTACGAACACTGCACGTCATTTGCCTTTGCAGTCCTCCTTGGCGCATATTTTTTCTTCCAACCAAGGCTTGAGCCACTGATGTCTCTTGCATTTTTTGCATTCTGG
>JBKBQK010000067.1:0-7011 GCA_046292705.1 Candidatus Nitrosotenuis sp.
GGGCGAACTGATTCTAGGATAACACATCTGTCACGGTTCGCTCAAAATATTTAAATTCTATAAGCCCTTCAATGGCAAAATTGAAAATAACAAAATGTCTAAAACAGAAATACCAATTCAATGACAACCAACTTTTTAATGATTTTCGCTGGATGATAAACGAGGCAATAAGGCTCGGTATAGAACATAACACCACGTCAAAATACACACTACGCAACACAGTCGTCTTCGATATGTGAGGGCAAAATGATCCTCGAAGAGAACCGAGTGATGAAGTGTTCCATCTGTGGAGAGCAGGTTGACAGAGATGTCAACGCATCCCAGAACATATTGAAGCGAGGCATGAGGTTCGTGCCAATCGCACCGCGAGGTGAAGCAATGAAGCAGTCAAAAGATGCAAAGCAGATTGCGGTGAGTCGGTTTTCATAAGATCATCATGCGTCAACCCGACAGAACCCTTAGAAATCCAATGATCCAAAGATCTTGATATAAAAAATTGGGTGCCTAACGTTTCTTCTTTTGTCCAGGCTTGTTTTGACCAGGAACTCGGTGAAGGACAAATCTCTTCTTGAAGTTGTTCTTGTTTCTCAGAATGGAGATAGTTCCTACTTTTTTTCGTCCTTCTATTTTGGGCGTTTGACCACGTACCTTTCCTGCCTTTGTAATCGATCCGTGAGTTGCCATATGTAGTTTCTAGGATGTTGGGTTTATGTGTCTTACCAGTACTTTGCCTTGATTGTCTCAATTACTTTTTCGTGTTCTGGCCCCTTTCTTCTTGCAAATCTCTCCATTGCGCCAAGAGGTACTCCACCAAGGGTTCTTGCCAGCATGTTAAAGAACTGTTTTTGCATCGAGGTCTGGCTGCTTCCTGTCTTTGTCATAAATTTCTGAATTCCGTACTTGAAGTTATGCTGCCATGTCTTGTACATTACGCCAAGCTGTGGTGCAGTCATCTCGTTACCAATGTTGAAGAATTCTGATTTCTCAAGAAGCCCAATTGGAACAAATGTAAGCGGCGTTGTCGTGAACATAGAGTCTGGCTGCTCACGCTCAAGCTCGCTGATGAGCTGAATTGTCTCCCACGAGTCTTCAGGGGTCTCATCGTTGTCAAGACCCATAATTAGTGTAAATGCTGGAACCCAGTAGTGCTCGTTGAGAGTCTTGACTCCCTCTTTGACCACCCAGTGCCATTCCTCTGGCATAAACGGTGCAAGCTTTCTGTCTGCGTACTTGCCAATCAGTCTGAGGCTACCAGTCTCAAATCCACACTGAATGCCAATGAGGTTCCCTGGCCCTGCCTTGATTATCTTCGATATGTTTGGAATTAGCTTTTCATCTGCTATGGCTCCTGCAAGTGTGCCGTGTGTCGGGTTTGTGTGAGTCACACCTGCTTCCATCACCGCAGTGAACAACTCCTCGAGTGCCTCACGGTTTGGTTCCATCTGCTTGCTTGTTCGTGGGTCCATTCCGTAGACAAAGATATCGTCACTGTGAATCCAAGCGTTTCGCAGTCCACCTTTTTTGATGTTGACTTCGATTTCCCGCTTTACCTTTTCTGGCGGATAGTACCTGAGTGCACGTAGTGTAACGTCGCAGAATTTACATCCTCGGCCGCAACCACGCATTACTTCTATCATCCCGTGCATCGACGGTTCAACAATTTCTGGAATTTCGTCGACTTCCGGCCTGTCCCAGAAGTTAACGAATCTGCCATGTAGCGTCCTGCCGTTGCGGTGGAATTCTTTTATGTCAACTTTGAAGTCACTCCTTTTTCTAAATGGGTTCATGTTTTCAAATTCGCCGTCTATGAGATAATTGAAAAACCTGCCTGCATGGCCGTCTATCTCTGGTGCGATGCCGCCAAGTTCTCCTTCAAGTATTGCGTAAATTCCAAATTCCTCTATTTTTTCTGGGTCGTAGTTGTACTGCCAAGTTCCAGAGGCGCCGGAAATCACTTTGGCGTTGCTACCGTTCTTCTTTTTTGCTTCGATGATTTTCTTGTGCAGGTAAGCGTTATAGTATTCGTCATATGAGATCTGTTTTCTTCCATAGGTGAATGTCATGGTGACCGGTCCCATCCCCAGTGGATCCATCTCGTATGTACCTATAACTTGAGTCTCAGGGCCTATGAATTTGTCTACGTGATCAGGATGAGCGACAACTACGTCTTCTCGCTTAAAACCGTCTCGTAAAAGTCCTGCCTCCACCTTTCTGAGGCCATACGGTGCATAAGATGCGACGCCGTTGTTGTGTGGGATTGGGTTACAGATAAAATCAAAGAGAACTTTTGGCGTTACTTGGTTTTTGAGAATTTTGTACCAAAAGCTATTGTGATCCCTGTTTGGATCTAGCGCAGGTGCACATCCAAAGAATGTTGCAAGGGAAATTCCGCGGTAATTTGACATCAGAGTACGATCTGCGGTAAGTACTATCTTTGGGTGTGCCATCTGTTGTTAGGCGTTCTCTTTTTTTTATTTATTTAACCGTTTAGGTATTTTTACGCATGTGCATCGGGCTGTTTTGGCAATCTAGTAGTTTTCTATGATGCCAGCTTTGCTCCTATGTGTGTGCCCGAATTCCTTTGAGCCACTCAAGAATGTGCCATCAAACACTGTGCCGTCGTGACACACTAGTACGTCGTCCATGCAGCAGCTGCCGCAGATCCCAATCCCACACTTCATCATGCGCTCAAGGCTTGCTTGGACGAATATTCCTTTTGTATTTGCAAGCTGCACTACTTTGTACATCATTACTTCTGGGCCGCATGTGTATATTGCGTCGAATCTTTCGTTTTGAACTAGTTTTTCTAGGACATCGGTAACAAAACCTTTCTCGCCATAAGAGCCATCCCCTGTTGTTACTATGATCCTGTGCTTGTTTTTTGCCAAGATTTTGTTTGCTGCGTCTTCAAAAAACACCTCATCTTTTGATTTAGACCCCATGAGTATTGTCACGTCATTTGTCGGCTTAGCAAACTTTGCAAGGCGCATTAGTGGGACAAGTCCTGTTCCGCCGCCGACCAGTGCAAGCCTGCCGTCTTTGATGTCAAATGCATTTCCATATGGCCCCCTGACGCCTATTTGATCACCTATTTTGAGGTTGTAGAATACCGTGGATGATTCGCCGCGCCTTCGTACTGTGAATGCTGCCTTGCCTTTTTGGTCTGTTACCATCACGCTCATTGGGAGCTCGTTTACACCTGGAATCCACACCATTGCGAACTGACCAGGTAGAACGTCTGCAAGTGTTTCGTCCGAGATTACAAAGGTGCGCACGGTAGGAGTCTCATCAATTATCTTTTCGATCACCCTGATTGAGGGAGTCTTAGAAACGCTTTGCAAGCCCTACCATCTCTCCAATTTTTGAAAATCCTTTTCTTTTCATATAGTTTGCAACTCCGTCATTTATTTCTGAAAAGACATCAATCCACTTGTCACCTATTGCACTGCCTACCTGTACTGCCGACGCACCGGCCAGTATGAATTCCACTGCATCCTCCCAGCCAGAGACACCACCGCAACCGATTACTGGTATGTCATATTTTGAAGATATCTCGTAGACACATCTTACTGCGACCGGCTTGATTGCAGCACCCGACAGACCACCTATTTTGTGGCTCAACATAGGCCGCTGCGTCTCAACATCTATTCCCATCGCCCGTATGGTGTTGATTGCAGTAATTGCGTCTGCTCCTCCATCAATTGCTGCCTTTACTGTGTCAAGATAGTCCGTCGTGCCAAGGCCCACCTTTGCAATCACTGGGACTTTGGTTGTAGATTTTACCTTTGAAACTATTTTTGTTACAAGCTCTGGGTCGTCACCCACTTCCAAGCCCACCTTTTCCACATGTGGGCAAGATAGGTTCAGCTCGTATGCAACTACCTTTACATTTTCAAACTGTTTTACCATAAATTCAAAATCATCTTCGATTGAGCCAACCAGACTCACGATTATCGGGACGTCATTGTTTTGCGAGATCATCTTTGCAAAGTATGGTGCGCCCGGATTTGAGAGACCCACCGCGTTAAGGTATCCCCCCTTTATTCCCACAATAGTCGGATTCGGATATCCATCCCACGGCTCCTTGCTTAGCGATTTTGTGACCACAGCTCCTGCACCTGCGCGATAAATTCTGCCAAAGACCTCAAGTGAGATGCCCAATATGCCAGAAGCGAGCATTGCCGGCCTCTCAAGGGAAACTGTTCCAATCGATACGGAAAGGTCAGACTTCACTTGTTTGACTAAATCTTGTTGTCTTATAATGGTTGATTTGAAAGAGACACCTAAAATTAGCCCTATCTTTTTTAATGAGAAGGTAAGACATTGCATTATGCATTTTGTTGTTTTGACTGAGCTTGGTACCGTTGTTTTAGAAGACTCTAAAGTGCTCAAGTCGTTTGCATTTGAGCAGGCAGCAGCAGATTTTGTAAAGTCAAAGAGCGGCCAGTACAAACACAATGAACTGATCTCATTTCTCAGGGGCATTAATGCCGCGTTCTTGATAAACGATGTTTCTCTGCTAAAGGCGCTCAAAAAAGAGGCATTCGATGTCCACCACATGGATGAAGGACAGACGAACCAGATCCAGGCAACCAAGCCGCAGCTTTTAGTCGATGCAGGATTTGCAAAAAACATCCAGGACGCAATGACAAAGCTGCGTGACTTTGCACTTCAACTTTCGGCAGCTAGGGTAACTGAGGTCTCAGAGAGTCCTGATCTTCACATCACCCAAGCAATCAAGGCACTAGATGAGGTGGATGTAATAGTGAATGGTTTGTCGTCGAGGCTTCGTGAGTGGTACGGCCTGCACTTTCCTGAGCTTGACAACATAATTGACAGCGTCAGTGGATACGCGCAGATTGTCTTGGCAGGAAAGAGATCGGATCTTTCAACCAAGGTGTACCAGGACGCGGGATTTCCAGACTCCAAAGTCGAGATGCTCTCTGTAATTCAAGAAAAAAGCAAAGGAGGTGACATCTCAAAAGAAAATCTGGCAATGGTGCAGTCCCTTGCAAGGCAGATTCTGGAGATGTCGAAAGTAAGAAAGGATCTTGAGACCCACGTGGAAAACGAGATGAAGGTTGTTGCACCGAACCTGACTGCGATTTTGGGCGCATCGGTTGGAGCAAGGATTCTCTCAAAGGCAGGCTCGCTCAAAAAGCTTGCAACTCTTCCCGCAAGCACGATTCAGGTGCTCGGCGCAGAAAAGGCACTCTTTAGGGCGCTAAAGACTGGGACTCAGCCTCCAAAACACGGAATTTTGTTTCAGCATCCAATAGTCCATGCAGCCCCGAGGTGGCAGCGAGGCAAGATGGCGCGAGCAGTCGCATCAAAGGCCGCAATTGCAGCACGCGTTGACGTGTACGGTGGCGGACTGAATCAGACTTTGCTTGAGAAGCTCAACGTCAGGGTAACTGAGATTGGTGAAAAGTACAAACAGCCAACGGAAAGACTTCCACAGTCACAAAGAAAGGAAAAGCGCAGGGAAGGATTTAGGCAAAGAGAAGGTTTTAGATCAAAAGGCCCTCGAAGGGAATTTAGGGCGGACGTAAAAAAGCGAAAAAAGTTTGGAAAAAGACGATAGCTCCATCTATTGGATCACGGTAGATGGCCAAAAAAGACTTGCCACTGTAAATTATGTGGAAGGAAATCAAGTGTATGGAGAAAAACTGTACAGAAAGTCTGGAGTGGAATACCGTGTGTGGGATCCTTTTCGAAGCAAGCTGGCAGCAGCACTCATCATAGGACTCAATGTCTTTCCGATAGTTCGTGGAACAAAGGTTCTTTACCTTGGGGCATCCACCGGCACCACTGTCTCCCACATTTCTGACATAGTTGGTCATAGCGGAATTGTATTTGCGGTAGAGCATGCAAGCAGAGTCGCACGAGACTTTTTGGATCGCGTCGCAAATTTTAGAAAAAACATCATCCCCATTTTGCAGGATGCGCGTCACCCCGACCAATACTTTTCAATTTATGGTAATGTGGATGTAGTATACTCAGACATTGCTCAGCCAGACCAGACAGAAATTGCAATACAAAACTGCAAGATGTTTCTCAAAGACGGTGGCTACCTATTCATGGTGATTAAGACGCGCAGCATCGACGTCACCAAGTCGCCAAAAAAGATCATAGATGAAGAAATAAGAAAGCTAGAGTCAAGATTTACAGTTATACAGAACATAGACCTTTTGCCATACGACAAGGACCACGCCCTCGTCGTGGCCAAATATCATAGTAAGATTTGAGCACTAAGCTGCCTAATCGGTGCCCAGCTTTTCCTAACAAAGTTTGGAACTTGGCCGTGTCTTGCGTACCATTCTTTTACAAATGAGACTGTTTTTACATCAGAGGGGTAGCCGCTACCAAGATCGTAGTCTTTGTTTAGTTTTGAAATTGCCCTATCACGTGTGACTTTGGCAATTATTGACGCTGCAGATACTATTACGAATGTCGAATCTGCATGATGGTATGATTTTATCTTGCCGGTGCCTGCAAGCAATGCAAGTTCTGCACCAAATCTTGCCGAATTGACATCACATGAATCGACATAAGATACGGCTGGTTGAAGTTTTTTAATTATTTTTGCCATATGTGTTGCTTCCAAGTAATTGAGTTTGTGTTTTGAGACGTACGAATCAATCTGCTTTGGACTTAGTGTTGATACTGCATAATCATCCACTAGTTTTGTAATTTTTTTGTAGAGTTTTTCTCTTGCAAGTGGTGTTAATTTTTTAGAGTCGCGCACTCCAAGTTGTGAGAGTAATTTCAGATTTGTTTGCTTTATTGTGACGCCAGCTATTACAAGTGGCCCGATCATAGATCCCCGGCCAGCTTCATCTACGCCGCAAACAAGCATGTGTCAGCTGCGGCTCATGGGTATTAAACCAGTTCAAGTTGAATTTGGTTCACAACTACTATCCAGTACTAGAACTTTATCAGACAGGGCAAGAAGACCACCTGACTTGTGTCTGAATCGCTTTGTTCGCAAATGTACCTTGCTATTTGCGC
>JBKBQK010000068.1:0-3474 GCA_046292705.1 Candidatus Nitrosotenuis sp.
GAAATAGATAGACTGGCAGATTTTGCTGATGAAAATGAGTGTTTTACTGTAGTGGGGCCAGAAGCACCTCTCGCACTCGGAATTGTGGACACATTTCAAAAGAGGAATCTCAAAATCTTTGGGCCAACCAAACAGGCAGCTCAGATTGAATCAAGCAAGATCTGGGCAAAACTTTTCATGCAAAAACACAATATACCTACTGCACCATTTGATGTGTTTTCAAATGCTGACGATGCAAAAGAGTATGTCAAGTCAGTTGATTATGAGGTAGTAATAAAGGCCGACGGCTTGGCTGCTGGAAAAGGCGTAGTAGTTTGCGATACCAAGCAGGAGGCTTTTGACGCAATAGATGCAATTCTTGTAAAAAAATCATTTGGGGATGCAGGGAAAAGCATCGTAATAGAAAAACGAATAGATGGGATCGAGGCATCCTACATAGCTCTCTCCGATGGAAACATTGCAATTCCAATGGCAACAAGCCAGGATCACAAACGCATCTTTGATGGTGACAAAGGTCCAAACACAGGCGGAATGGGTGCATATTCTCCGACTGGAGTGATCGATGACAGTCTAGCAGAAAAGATCCAAAAAAGCATCATCGAGAAGACAATCAACTCGATGAAGTCAGATGGTATTCAATTCCAAGGATTTCTTTATGCTGGAGTGATGATAAAGGATAGTCAGCCATACGTTCTTGAATTTAATGCTAGAATGGGGGATCCAGAATGCCAGCCAATTATGATGCGTATGAAATCTGATCTTTATGAGTATCTTGACGCAGCAGCAGACGGTGCTCTCAAATTGTTGCCCCCAATATCTTGGAAGAAGCAAAGTGCAGTCTGTGTCGTCTTGGCCTCAAAAGGCTATCCGGAATCTTATCCAAAAAATGAACAAATCATGGGCCTAGAATCTGTTAACAGTGATGTTGTTTTTGTGTTTCACGCAGGAACCAAAATGGAAAATAACAAGATTCTAACAAATGGAGGACGCGTCCTTGGCGTAACAGCTCTTGGAAATACCTTACAAGATGCAATTTCAAACTCCTATGATGCGGTAAACAAGATAAGCTGGCAAAACAAGTACTGCAGAACAGACATTGGCAAAAAAGGCCTCAAATATCTGAGCTAATTATCTCGTCTTCTGTAACTACCAAACGAATCCTTACGTCGTCTTCTGAAAAAGGAATGTTCTTTACAACGAACTTTGAATATATGAGTGCAATCGTGGTGGATTTTGTATCAGCTAAAAATCGATCGTAAAACCCTTTCCCATATCCAAGTCGTTGACCGCCTTTTGTCATCGCAATAGCTGGAACCAGTATTACATCAAACTCATTTATCTGCGGGCAATTCTGTTTTGGCTCCATTACGCCAAACTCACCTTTCTCAAGATCCTCAAATCTACTGACGTTGCAAAAAACCAGATGATTGTCTTCTACTCTTGGTAGTGCCAAAGTTTTCCCATTACTTAATATGTCTTGTAGTATGTCATGCGTTCTTACCTCGCTGCCTATTGAATAATATGCCGCAATCGTTTTCGCAGTCTGATAATCCTGTGTCTTTTTGAGGTTTCTTTGGATCTTTTTGCTTGCTATATCAATAAAATCTGCAGAGAGGCTATCGCGTTTTCCTAACAAAAGCTTGCGAAGACTTGATTTTTCGTTATTTTCCTTCAAAGCTCTTGCTCAGTGATGCAGCAGTTACTGTATTTTTTAAAAGCATTGCGATTGTCATTGGCCCTACTCCGCCGGGAACAGGTGACGCGTACGATGCTTTCTGAATTATTTCGTCAAAATTTGAATCGCCTACCAGCTTGCCATCAAGGCGTCCGGTGGCCACATCAATTACTACGGCTCCTTGCTTTATCATGTCTGGAGTAAGAACAAATTTTGATCTATCTCCAACACCGGTGACCACAATGTCGGCAGCCCTGCATATGTCTGCAAGGTTTTTGGTTTTTGAATGACACATAGTTACAGTTGCGTTTCGTTCTACGAGTAGATGGAATAATGGTTTGCCAACCAGGTTGCTTCGATTTATTATGACGACGCTTTTTCCCTCAATTGGTATTTCATAATGGTCTAATAGTTCAATTATGCCGGAAGGTGTGCATGCCTTAAGAACAGCTTTTTTCATTACCAACAATCCTACATTATGGGGGGTAAGTCCATCTACATCTTTGAGGGGCGAGATTCTCGAAGTTGTCTCAAACTCATCAAGTTGTTTTGGGAGGGGGAGCTGAACCAATATTCCATGGATTGCTTTGTCTTGATTTAGTGAATCGATAAGCTCATTCATCTCTGTCTGTGTGAGTGTGGCAGGTAACTTGTGGTCTTTAGTCAGTATTCCGACTTCGGCGCATGCCTTTTGTTTGTTTCTTACGTATGTTGCAGATGCTGGGTTGTCGCCAACAAGAACAGTGGCAAGACACGGCTTTATTCCATCTAACGCGAGATCCTCAACTGCCTTTTTTACTCGTTCTCTTACTGCAGCAGCTACCTGGATTCCGTCAATTTTTGTTCCCATCACATAACTCCTGCAAAGTAATTCTAATTTAAAGTACTGTCGAGTCTTTGGCTGCAGTGTTGTGCAAAACACGCAAAAATAAAAAAGAACTTTGTTCATTTAATCTTAATAATATAAAACGAGGTATGAAAACAAATGATTCGATTTTACACCGATGATTTCTACGTAATAGTTATAGGCAATATGCCATCAAAAAATTTCGCAACGTGAATAAGAATGAACGGCCGCGAAAAAATACTCCTAGTTATAATCGGCATACTTTCAGTCTCTCTAGTTACGGGCTTTACAACTAATTTTGGAAGCGTTTATTCCGATTCGAAGATTACACAGGAATCAGAACTAACGCAAACTCAAGTCGTTCAAATAAGTAAAGAACATGTCGTAGAAGAGAAAATACGACCCGCATTACTTACCGTTGATACTCAATCACAAAGTCCACTCACGGTAATCTTCAAAGATGTAGAAAATTCAGTAGTGCAAATAACCAGTAAGGTCTCGACAATAAACCCATACATAATAATTAATGGCATGCCTCTTGAAAGTCAGTCCACACGGCTTGGCTCCGGTTTTGTTTATGATGCAGAAGGACACATAATAACAAATCATCATGTAGTAGCTGGGGCAAAAGAAGTAGATGTCAGATTTGTAGATGGTAACATCTATTCTGCCAAAGTAATCGGTTCCGATCCATTCAACGACATTGCAGTTTTGCAAATTATCGATGATTTCTCAGAAGAACATGTAGTACCGCTAAAAATAGGAGACTCGTCTGCACTCGAAGTGGGTCAACAAATTATTGCAATATGGAATATTAACAATGTAAAAAAAGAATCTGATTTTCCAATTTTTATCTCCATAAAATCTAAATCAAACTCAATTTATAACTTGATAGTATTATTATTAGCACTAATCGCAGTTTTTCTTATAGCTCATTTAGTTTATGGCAAAT
>JBKBQK010000068.1:3484-7005 GCA_046292705.1 Candidatus Nitrosotenuis sp.
GTAACACAATGACTACAGGGATAGTAAGTCAAATCGGCAGGCTTTTACCAAACACCGAATCAGGATTTTCAATACCAAACGTGATTCAAACTGACGCGGCAATCAACCCTGGTAACTCTGGCGGTCCAATGCTAAATCTGCAAGGATATGTAATTGGCATAAATACTGCCATACAATCAAAAACAGGCGAGTTTTCCGGAATTGGGTTTGCAGTGCCTTCAAACACGATAAAAAGAATAGTTCCTTCTCTTATCGAGAAGGGAAGTTACGAACATCCATGGCTTGGCGTAGCGGGAACAAGTCTTACACCAGACATTACAAAACAGCTTGGGCTGCCGAAAAATTACAAAGGTGTTTTTGTAACTGCCGTGGTGGATGGCGGGCCTGCGCAAAAAGCGGGGCTCCGGGAAGCAACATACACTGCGAATGGTGGCATAAAAGATGGTGATATCATAACTGCGCTGGATGGACGCAAGATAAGAGACATGGACGATCTTATCATTTACATTGCTGACAACAAAAGTGTTGGTGACTCTGTATTGTTGCAGATAAATCGAAACGGTGACACAGTCGAGCTTACTGCAATACTGCAGGCGCGTCCAACAAATTAGAATTTAAATTCAAGACATTATCATTCATTTTTAGATGCAAACAGTCCTTAATTTATTGGCTCAAACATCATTACTAAGATTTTATTTTCCAATTAAAAATAATAACATCAAAATTCGTACAAAACAGCAAGAACTAGTGCAAAAACTTAATTCGTTACTACAGTAATGTTTAGTCTTCAAATGGAAAAAACAATCGCAATTCTTGTGTTCGGCTTGTTGTTTGTTGCGACCCCGAGTATATATGCAGCAACAATAAAACAGACGGTGGAAGGTGGCGTCGACGTAAGCATCCAGTACCCAGACACCGTAATTGCAGGCAAAGATTTTTCGATCTCAATCCTCATACAAAATAATGGATGGGAAGACAAACAAGACATCAAGTTTACAGCTACATCACAAGACGAGTCAATTAAGGTAAAGAATCAAACACTTACAGTAGAGAGGCTCTCAAAGGGGGGGTCTTTTGGAGGCGCTCTCGAATTTGCGACATTTGAGAATTCCAAGATTGGTACCAATTACATAAATGCGTTATACTCACAAGTTCTTCTGAGTAACAATGAGACACCAATGCCACCGTTTCAACAAAACATAGCAATACCAATTGAAATCAAAGGCACAGCCGAGATCCAGATAAATACTGTTGCGCCATCTGCGATATTCCCAAACGCTGAATTTCCATTTAGCGTGGAGGTTGTCTCAAAAGATACCACTCTGCACGATGTCATGGTAAGAATAATTCCTCCAAACGACGTCATGATACGTGGCCAGACAGCATTTTCTTACTCTACTGTTGAAAAAGACGAACCAGTCTCAATCTACACTCAGATAATCACCAGTCCGACAGATGTGGCAATAGAGCACAAACTCCCATTCGAAGTAACCGTACAATACACTGATGACTCTGGCCAAGAAAAAACGACCTCAAAGACAATACCGCTTCTTTTGAGGCCAAGGACGTTTATGGAGTTCACCACAGACGGTGGCATCTGGATTGGCGGATTTTTCCTAGCTCCCTATGTGAGTCTTGGAACTCTGATTGGCATACCAGCAGGTACACTGTTTTCCTTGATGATAAGAAAAATGCAAAAGAAAAAAGGATCAAAAAAGAAGAAAAAGTGAGCTTTAATGAAACTAGAATTTAATGTAAAAGAATACATTGATAATATCAGGAATTCAACTGGATATTTTCACACCTTTCTTAATCGCGAAAACATCGCCGCAGGTGTGTTGG
Organism: Candidatus Nitrosotenuis sp.; assembly: GCA_046292705.1. Classification (GTDB taxonomy): domain Archaea; phylum Thermoproteota; class Nitrososphaeria; order Nitrososphaerales; family Nitrosopumilaceae; genus Nitrosotenuis. The sequence continues at coordinate 5,327 of JBKBQK010000068.1, forward strand.
TATTACAACCACATGAAGAAGATTCTCAAACACCTCATGACGCAGACGAAGTGTATTTTGTTGTAAGGGGAGATGGATACCTTAAGATAAACAATAAGGATTACGAGGTGTCTGAGGGTAAGGCATTTTATGTGCAAAAAAATGTGCCACACAAATTTTTTGGCAATAAAAAAGAGATAATCGCACTGTATTTTTTTAGCGGTCCTGATTCTTGATTATTACTTTCCTGCCAGAAATCATTATTCTTCCTTCGGCAATCAGTCTCACTGCCTGAGGATATGTCTTATGTTCCTTTGCAAGGATTCTCTTTGAAAGTGTTTCTTCAGTGTCGCCGTCTTTGACTTTGACAACTGCTTGAAGGATTATTGGTCCAGTGTCTACCCCATCGTCTACAAAATGGACAGTACAGCCACTAAATTTGACACCGTAGTCAAGTGCCTGTTTTTGTGCATGCAGGCCGGGAAATGAAGGTAGAATGGCAGGATGGATATTCAAAATTCGGTTTTTATATTTTCGAATAAATTCGGGACTAATTATCCTCATAAAGCCAGCAAGACAAACTAGGCCGTTTTTCTCTGTGACTCCATGTTCTTTGAGCGCTTTGATAATTTTCTGATCGTATTCCCACCGCGTGCCGTTAAAATTCTTGCTTGGTATGACTTGGGTTTTGACCCCTAATCTCTGTGCAATTTTGAGGCCTTTTGCGTCTGGATTGTTTGAAATGACTATGGCTGGATTAACTGGAATCCTCTGGCGCTTTACTGCTTTGAGAATTGCCTCCATGTTGCTTCCGCGCCCAGAAATGAGAATCCCCAAGTTAAGCAAATGTCTCAGGTTTTTTGAAATATCAAATGAATATTATGCTTTTGTAGTTTGTTTAGAATTTTGGAAGGTGTATGGTAAAGACGGTTCCTTTACCCACTATGCTTGAACACTCTATTGTGCCACCATGGTTTTCTATTATTGATCTGCAACTGGCAAGTCCAAGGCCGGTTCCTCCCCGCTTTGTCGTAAATAACGGCTCAAAGATCTTCATGAGGTCTTCCTTTTTTATTCCTCGTCCGTTATCTATGACGTCAATTACTACAGAGTCATCTGTTTCTGAGGCCTGAATCATTATCTTCCCCTTTTTCACTATTGCCTGAATAGAGTTTAGAATCAAGTTTGAAAAGACAATTTCAAGTTGTTTCACATCACCGTAAATTTCGACATCTTCGTCTGGCAAAATTATTCTAATGTCTTCTGGAACACTCAGATCCCCTGTTACAGTTTTCAACAAGTTGACAAGTGATGTTTTCTCCCTCAACGGACTGCTGGTTCTAACATAATCTAAAATGTCGCGTATGAGCTGAGACATTCTTGATGTCGCACGTTCAATTCGCTCGTAATTTTCTTGTGTTTTTTTGTCTAATTCAGGCTGTTTGAGCTTGAGAATCTCGACTGTGTTTTTAATTATTGTTAATGGATTCTGTAAATCATGAGCAAGTCTTGATGCCATCTCCCCAATTGTGTACATCTTGTCTTTTTTTATTACTTTATTGCTATCGGTTTCACCAACGGAGCTAGTGACATATTCTACGACACCAGTGGAATCCTCAATTTTTGCAGCATCCTCCTGAGCATTTTTCAAAAGTCTTGCAGCATCCTCCTGAGCATTTTTCAAAAGTCTTGCAGCATCC
>JBKBQK010000069.1:0-6810 GCA_046292705.1 Candidatus Nitrosotenuis sp.
TGCAAAATTGCTATTAGGATGGATTCCGTCGGTATCTTGCTGAGGATTTTCCTCTTGTTCATTTGGTATGATACTATCAGGAAGGAGATCCAAAGCATTTTTCATTAAATAATTTTCAGAAACTAGTAAATCTGGGCAGAATATTTATGCCCAACCCTCACATAATTTACTCCTTCAATAGAAGGAATATGTCTGAAATCAACAGTTTGAGTTCGGACTCGATATCTGCAGAATCAGGGAACCACCGGACTTGTTCGGTAGTAGTTCACTTCACAAAAATAATTGGGCAAGAAGCCTTTTGCAGTACATCTATTGCAACACTCCCAATCAGATATCTTCTTGGCCCTTGTCTGGAGCGGGTGCCCATAACTATGAGGTTGACTTTGTGTTGACTGCAAAAAGCTACGATGGAATCAGAAACGCTCCTCGATAGTATGATGTCAGAATAGCATGAGACATTGAATCTTCTCGCAATATCTTTCATGATCCTAAAAAGATGATTTAACTGCGTGACTCTTTGCCGCTCTACTATCTTCTGATGACTTGATACCTCCAAAAAAGAGCTGGCCAAAATCTCGCTATGCATGACAGTTAGGACAGAAAGCCTTGCTTGGTACTTTTTTGCCAAATCCAGAGCAAACTCAAATGCATGGTATGAGATCTCAGATTCATCAAATGGCACCAAAACATGCTTGATAAGAGACGGCGAGACTTCTCTGCAGACATCAATCTGGGGACATACTATCTGAGTATCAACTGCCACATACTTTGTACAATGTTCTGACTCTTATCTTGGAGTTTGTTCGTTTTTGAAACAAATCTTTGAGTTTGTGAAAATGTGGGGTCATATCTTGTCTTTTGTCTTGTCTTCCACAATCTTGAATCTTGAAAGCTGTTTGTATGCCAAAAAAACAATGAAGGCAATTATTAGAAAGTCAATTATGTTTGCAATCAGATCTCCATAAGAAAAGGTGGAGCCGGATATGGTAAATGACATCGTTTTTAGGTCGTCTGTTTGCGGTGTCAGCAGGCCGACCAATGGCGTTATTATGTCATTTACAAAAGCACTGACAAGCTTAGATGCAGCCTGACCAATCACAAACGCGATTGCAAGGCCGATTACTCCAAATTTTTGTAAAAAGTCGAAAAATTCCTTGGTTAGTCCCTTTTTTGGCAGCTCTGACACAAACTGTTACTTCATTCACAATATTTGCAGTATGGTGAAACAAGAGATTAGATCTTTTAGTTAAACCAAATAGATCTCAGGGAGCAATGGGTATTTTTTTGCTGTTCGAGAACAGGCTTGCGGATCTTAAAAAGACGGCCTTTGCAGTTTTACATTGCATTCCACACGACTCGGTGTCACTGGATGATACTTGGCTGCCCTTTGCGCTGATGACTGCAGAAAGCAAAGGAAGCAGAGCTGCGCGACCGCCATATGCGGTCTTGCCATCGATAAACCAGAACATCTCCAACGCGCTTGAATCCAAGAACTGCGTGCGGATCTTTTCACCAAGATCTGTATAGTGTCCAACAAGAAGTAGTCTGCCCCTTGCCAAGAAATTAACTATTTTAGCAAATTTGATGCAAAGATAACACTTGTTGTCGTAGAGTACGAATGGTACCATACCACGAAGATCCATAGCTGCATTGTGCGTCCTAGAGATTAAAATTTACGGAAGTAGCTTTTTATGGCTTTGTTCGGAGCTTTCATCATGGGCTGGCAAACTTACCAGTTAATTTTGCAGTTTGGTTAGATATGGGCCTCAATTATTATCAAATTAAAAAAAATGTCAGAAAAGCTCGCAAGCTTGTGATTCGCGCGACGTCGACTGCGGGCTCAGGCCACCCAGGTGGCTCCTTTTCGATGGCAGAGATAATGGGATGCCTTTTTTTCAAATACCTCAGATATGATCCAAAGAATCCGAGCTGGGAAGATAGGGATAAGCTAATCCTCTCAAAGGGCCACGCCTCACCAGGCCTTTTTTCAAACATGGCTGTTGCAGGATACTTTGATCCTTCAGAACTTGACACACTAAGGCAGTTTGGCAGCAGGCTTCAAGGCCACCCGGACCTCAAATGCCCAGGCGTTGAATTCTGCGGAGGCTCACTCGGGATAGGACTTTCGTTTTCAATAGGCACTGCACTTGCAGCAAGACTTGATGGCAAGCAAACTAGGATCTTTACCGTGCTTGGCGACGGTGAGACAGACGAGGGCCAAGTCTGGGAGGCCGCCATGACTGCCGCAAAATACAAAGTTGACAACCTTACTGCCATTTTGGACAGGAATTTCATACAGCAAGATTCGTATACAGAAAAAGTGATGCCACTTGATGAAGAACTGGTTGGCGACAACCTCTCTGATATGTGGAAGGACGCAAGTCGCTGGAAGGTCGGTGACAAGTGGCGCTCCTTTGGTTGGAATGTAATAGACATAGACGGCCACAGAATAGAGCAGATAGATTACGCCATCAAAAAGGCGACTCGGACAAAAGGCGTACCATCAATCATTGTTGCAAGAACCATCAAGGGGAAAGGAGTAGAGCACATGGAGGACAACCCCAAGTGGCACGGCCAAGCGCCAAAAAAAGAGTTTGTACCAATCATCGAAATGGAGCTTGACGCACAATCTATGATTGCACCATCGATCATTGCAGGTGACATGACTAATCTGGAAAACGAAGTAAAACGGTGCGTCAACGGCCGCGCCGATTACATACATCTGGACGTAATGGACGGCCAGTTTGTCCCCAACAAGACCTTTGACCATGTAAAAATAAAGGAGCTGAGGCCGCTGACTGTAATCCCATTTGATGCGCATCTTATGATAAATGAACCAGTAAAACACGTAAGGGACTATGTAGATGCCGGCTCTGACATAATTACGGTTCACGCCGAAGTATGTGACGCATCAAGCTTTGGAGAAATTCACGATATTTTAAAGGCAAACCAGGTGGGGGTCGGTCTTGCAATAAATCCGGACACTGAATTGCCGGATTGGTCCATGCAATTTATTCCAAAACTGGATCAGCTCATCGTGATGTCGGTGGTACCAGGAAAGTCAGGACAAAAATACATCGAGTCTACACATGAAAAAACGCGACGACTGGTTCAGACTCTTGCAGCACACAACTTTGATGGATACGTAGAAGCAGATGGGGGAGTGACGCTTGACAACATAAGTTCATGTTTTGTTGATGGGGCACGCGTATTTGTGGGGGGTTCTGCGATAATAGGGCAGCAGGACGTGCGTGGCGTCATCCGTGAATTTAGGAACAAAATATCGTATGCGCGGCGCAAGATGCTCATCCAGAAAGCACACGAGCTTGGAGGAAAAGAACTTGTGGCAAAGTGGATTGATCTTCACGCAGTTGGGGACAAAAAGAACCAGCTGACCTTGATTGCAAAGGAGCTAGGATACACATGAGCTCACAGCTTGGTGACATGAGGACTGCGTATGGCAAAACACTCCTTGAGATAGGCGATGAAAATCCTAACGTGGTAGTTCTGGGCGCAGACACTACCGACTCGCTTAAAATTGCCGACTTTGGAAAAAAATTCCCAAATCGGTTCTTCAATGTAGGAATAGCTGAGGCAAACCTTGTCTCGGTTGCTGCCGGACTTGCAATCTCAGGCAAAGTTGCGTTCGCAAGCACATATGCGATATTTGTGCCTGGTCGCTGCGTTGATCAGATAAGAAACGCAATTGCGTATCCGTCTCCTGGGGACAAAAAAGGCCTCAATGTAAAACTGGTGGTATCACACGGAGGTATCTCTGTTGGCGCAGACGGCGGCTCCCACCAGCAAATAGAAGACATCGCAATCATGAGGGCAATCCCGTACATGTCTGTTTTAATTCCGGCCGACTCGATCGCAGTATCAAAGCTTACTTGGGTAATCTCGCAAAAATACGGTCCGTATTACATGAGGATGGCACGCTCTGCGACACCAATAGTCCACACTGAAGACCAGGAATTTGAAATCGGAAAAGGGATCGTAATGCGTGAAGGCTCTGATTGCACCATCGCTGCAACTGGAATCACAGTAAAGATGGCACTTGATGCAGCCGACTCGCTCAAGTCTGAAGGGATCTCATGCAAAGTGATCGACTCGTTTTCTGTAAAGCCAATCGATGCAGATCTTTTGGAAAAATCTGCCAGACAGACAGGATGCATGGTGACATGCGAAGAACACAACATCATGGGAGGGTTTGGCTCTGCCGTCTCCGAGTTCATATCGGAAACCTATCCGGTGCCAATTAAAAGGATTGGCGTAGCAGACAAATTTGGCGAATCTGCGCGTGACAACGAAATTCCACTACTGCTGGAAAAACATGGTATAACATCACTTAATATAGCAAAAGCAGTTAAGGAAGTAATAGGCAGGAAAAGACAATGAAGATCTTTTTGGATACCGCAAATCTAGCATCCATAAAATTATACAACGACATGGGCTTGTTGGACGGAATTACTACGAATCCATCGCTTTTAGCAAAAGAGGGTGGTGACCCTCAAAAGACAATGGAGGAGATCGTCAGAATAGTCAAAGGCGATGTATCGCTCGAAGTGGTAAGCACAGAGTATAGTGGAATGATCGACGAGGCGCACAGACTGCGCAAGTATGGCTCAAACGTCGTCATCAAAGTGCCAATGACACCTGATGGACTAAAGGCATGCAAGACACTTTCTCAAGAAGGAACAGATGTGAATGTGACATTGGTGTTTTCTCCAAACCAAGCTATTCTGGCAGCAAAAGCTGGGGCAAAATACGTCAGCCCGTTCATCGGTAGATTGGACGACATAGGTCAAGATGGCATGTCCTTAATTGCAGAAATAAAACAAATCTTTTCAAATTACAACTTCAAGACGCGGATCTTAGTTGCGTCAGTTAGGCACCCAATGCATGTGGTAGAGGCAGGCAAAATAGGCGCAGACGTTGTGACCTTGCCACCTGATGTATTGGGCAAGATGTTAAAACACCCCCTGACTGACATTGGACTCAAGAACTTTTTGGCAGACTGGGAGAAACTAAAGCAGGAAAATCCCAAAGTAAGGGTATAGACATCCACACCATATCTGATTTTTCCAAAAAGCCGTTTTGACAACTAGTTTTAATATTTTGCAGACAAATCCATATCATGGAAGCTGAAATTCCAAAATGTGAATGTCCACCCGGATCAAAAACCTATGAAGACGAAGATGGAATGCTGATATGTGTCTCGTGTGGAGGCTGGGTTGCGCCTCCATAAAATCAAAACACACACTCTAATTGCTTAATAACAGTACGTCCCGTACCAATGCATGGATGATGAGGCGCGTAACTTCCAAATCACAGAAATCGCAGATTTACTTGTCAAAGACAACATATCTTTGGACGAACAAGACCCAAAAAAACTGCAAAAATACGTTGATTTTGCAAAGTCTGAATTCCAATTATCCACTGATGATTCAGTGAATCTGGTAAATGAGACATTTTTTTACCTCAGATTAAAATCTGCAAAGGATGTCGATCCACTGCAGGATGCAGACAAATTCGGTGCAGGTTTTAGCTAATCACTGATCGTAGATCATTAAGCCTTTTTCTTCAAGCAACGAATGCAAGTTGTTTACAGATCTGTATACATCGGCTTCTTTTTTAGCACCGGTACATACTAGTTTACCTGACGCAAACAACAGAATCACAGTTTTTGGATCAAGCATTCTGTGAATCAAACCTGGGAACTGTTCTGGCTCATACATGCTTCGAGGCAAAGTCCTTGCGGCATGTTCTAGATGTATTTTGCCACCCAAGCTTATTGCAGCAACGATATTCTGCACTACGATCTCTGCATCATTTTTTATCTTGATTCCACCCTTTCGTAACCTCTCCACCACAGTCTGCACTGCCTTTACTGCCATCTCCTCCGACTTTGCTCCAGTGCAAACCATCTTGCCTGTTCTGAAAATCAGAGTCGCAGTTCGCGGTGTTTTCAATCTGAATACCAATCCTGGAAATTGATCGGGGTGATACTCTGTATCTGGGAATTTTTTTGTCACTTCATTGAGATCGATTTTTTGATCAACTGATGCAGAAGCAACTACATTTTCCACACTAATGATTGGTTTTGTCTGCGGCATTTGTCGTTTGTAAATAAATCCTTTATAAATACTAGGAGACTCAGTGGTGGTTTATCCACTGCGTGCGATACTCTTCATCAAAGATTTCAGTAGCTATCTGCTTGTCTTTGATTTTAGAATCGGGCAATGTAATATCAAAAAATCCAAGCCGACCCTTGTGTGGAATTGGTATTGCAAATTTTTTTGCCGATTTTAACATAAAACCAAACTTGGAATCAGAAAACTCTGAGCCTGCCAAATGGTATATTCTGTCCAGCTCCCATTCTTTTTTGGTATGGTATTCCTTTACACCATAAAGAACTGCTTTGCCCACTACGGCGCCTACCACAAGTGATGATGCAGATATGCCAAGTCTTTGGCAGTCCTGCATTCTAATTTTGGTGGGGGCGTGAATCAAAAACTCACCACGGAAATTCGTATTCCACTTTCTAAGCTCAATCGTTTTCTTACCACTCACTATAAGATCGGCAAATGGTTGTGATACTGAGAGGCACTTGAGTGTGGCCATCTACATTCTGATACTACAACGATTTGGCCCCATCTCCAAATCAGGAATCTGCATTGGAGAAATAGGAATTGTTCCCTTGTTTATCTTGATTATCATGGAATAATTCAGGGGGCGCGGTGTGGTGATAGAGACCACTTTTGAAACAAAATCTGGTTTTGCTAAATCTAGCAGAGGAAGCGATTTTGC
>JBKBQK010000070.1:0-6700 GCA_046292705.1 Candidatus Nitrosotenuis sp.
CGTAATGGCTTTGTTATACAAAAAGTACAGGTTTGATGCCACGTTTGATTGTGTAATATAGTCATCTTCGTCCTCATAGTTGGATGTAAAGTCAAGATAATCCCTTATTGCACCGTCGCCAGAAACACAGAGTGCAAATAAATCATTTTGGAGAGCCCATCTATCTATATGCGAAAGCGTTTTTTCTGAAACTAGTGGCCTTAGACCATAGAGAAGATCTGGAGAATATTTCACCCTGTAAAATCCGGCCCTGCCCGAATTTACCACCAGTGGCATTTCTCTAATCCTAATAGCATCCTGTGATTTTGTTACAAGCTTGCGGATGATTTTGTGATCCTGTGACACAGATAGCGGAATATGCCAAAGTCCTTTTTCTTTTCCTTTCTTTTCATGAACAAATCGTTTTTGCGATATTATTAATTTAGAGTCTTGCTTTTGTACTTCCACTAACGGAAACCCTGTCTGCTTTAGCCACGAGTTCACCATTATGCGGACGGGCATTTTTGCTTCTTTACCTATTGCATTCCAGAGGTCATCACCTTTGGCGTTTTTGTATGCGAATTTCTTTAGATATTTGCGTAGACCTGCACGGAATACTTTTTCTGTGACAAAGTTTTCTAGCATTCGAAGCACGCATCCACCCTTGTCATATGAGATCGCGTCAAATATTTCTCGGATTTCTGAGGGGCTGTTTACTTTGACATCAATTGGGTGCGATGAGTGCAATGCGTCAAGGGCCATGGCGGTGTTCATTGTGTCTTCTAAGAATTGATCCCAGAGTTTCCATTGTGGATAAAACTTATCTACGAATTTAGTTGCCATAAATGTGGCAAAGCTTTCATTGAGCCACAAGTCATTCCACCACTCCATGGTGACCAGATTACCAAACCACTGATGTGCAAGCTCGTGTGATACTACTTCTGCTATGTGTTGTTTTGTTTGAGTTGACGATGTCTTTGGATCATACAAAAGAATTGTTTCTCTGAATGTTATTGCACCCCAATTTTCCATCGCACCTGATGCAAAGTCAGGCACAGCGATTAGATCAAGCTTTGGAAGTGGATACTTGATTCCAAAATAATCTTCGTATGCCTTGAGGAGTTTTTTGCAGATATCAAGCGAGAATTTGCCTTTTGAGCTGTTTCCTTTCGTAGTAGCGATACGAATTAGAGTTTTTCCTATTTTGCTTGAAAGGAATTCAAACTCTCCTACCCCAAGATACAAAAGATATGTCGACATTATTGGAGTTCTTGCAAATTTGTAGAGTGTTTTGTTGCCAAGTTTTTTCTTTGAGACTATATTGGTATTTGAGATGGCAGTGTGATTTTTTTCTACAATTAGTGTTACATCAAAAGTAGCTTTTGCTGCAGGCTCATCCCAACACGGAAATGCTCTACGTGCGTCTGCTGCCTCAAACTGGGTTGTTGCCAAGTATTTGGTCTTGCCTTGCTTGTCTTTGTACTGGCTGCGATAAAACCCAACAAGTCTGTCATTTAAGATTCCAGTAAACTCTACAAGCAGCCTTGCTTTGCCTTTGATCTTTTTTGGTAGTGTTATAGTAAGAATTTCTTTTTTTTCGTCCAATCTTGTTTTGGCTGAGATTTTTTGGCCGGCCCAGAACACATAGCAGTTTTTTATTTTTAGTTCGGCTGCGTCAAGTGTAATGGTGTTTGTGGGTTTTAAAACCAATGTATCAATCATTTCCTTGCCAGAAAAGGTAAAGTCACCAAAGTGTGGTTCAAATGTAAGATCGTAATGGAGTGGCCGTGCCTGCATACATTGTCGATGATTCGATTGGGTTTATGTATATTTAGAAGATTTTGCCTATGGAGCTGAGATTTAGCTTGTACTCAGCTAAAAAAACATCAGATCGGTTTTATCACTTTGTCTGCCGATGTACAACATGGAGGATTCTGGCCTAGATAGATGGATAAATGATGACAGAAGACATGATAAGACATTTTCAAAATCACTGTTTCCGCATGAACGCATCACACTATTTTCCCTCAAAGAAAGGATTTTGGAGTTGGAGAGAATGCATGATCAGATTTTGTACGAGCTTGACAGACTCAAGTCACTCTCAGAAAGCAGGTTGCGTGAAGGCTAAGTTTTAAAATATGCATTTTAGATACAAAAACTAAATGAAGCAAAAACTTGCATCTCGAAGAGTCAAGATTCTAGTAGCCAAATTGGGTCTTGACGGCCACGACAGAGGGGCCCTGATTTTGTGCAGGGCCTTCCGTGATGCAGGAATGGAAGTGATTTATTCTGGGCTTTTTGCCACACCTGAGCGCGTAGCACAGATTGCACAAGACGAAGACGTAGACGCAGTAGCTCTGAGTTTGCTCAACGGTGCCCACAACACGCTATTTCCACGTGTGGTCAAGGAACTTCAAAAGAAAGGCCTCAACGATGTGTTGGTAGTTGGCGGTGGTGTGATACCAGAAGAAGACAAAAAAGAGCTTGAAAAAGCTGGAATCTCAAAAGTGTTCGGACCAGGTTCGCCACTGTCTGCAATTATTGAGCACATCAATTCTGGTGTCGCAAAATTAAGAAAAATCTAGCTTATTCTGTAGAATCAGGCCACATCATTTTTCGCATTTGTTTTCCAACTTGCTCTATCTGGTGGGCATCAAGTTGTTTCATGTATCTGTCAAATGCGTTTTTACCGTTTTTTTGGTACTCTGAGATCCATTCCTCATTGAATGTGCCATCCTGAATCATTTGAAGGACTTTTTTCATTTTCTCCTTGACATCCTTATCCATAACCATTGGGCCTCTTGTGAGTCCGCCATATCTTGCAGTCTCACTGACGCGCCTCCACATTCCATTAATCCCATACCTTTGAATCATGTCTACTATGAGTTTGAGCTCATGTAGTACTTCAAAATATGCAATCTCTGGTTGGTAGCCTGCTTCCACTAGTGTCTCAAACGCATTCACTATCATCGACGCGCAACCACCACAAAGGTCTGCCTGCTCGCCAAACCAGTCTGTCTCGACTTCTTCTTTAAATGTGGTCTGAATCAAGCCTGCCCTTGCAGAACCAATCCCTTTACCTAAAGCTAAAATCCTGTCCCACGCTGTTCCTGTCTTGTCCTGATATACCGCAACGATTGCCGGTGTGCCAAATCCCTCCAAGTATGTTTCTCGTACCTTTGAGCCCGGTCCCTTTGGTGCAACCATGATCACATCCACATTATCTGGTGCCTTTATCCATTCCCAGTGGATTGCAGCAGCGTGTGAAAATGAAAGTGCTTTGCCTTTTGAGAGGTTTGGGCCAATCTCTTCTCGATAGACTTTGGCTTGAATCATGTCCGGAATCAAAACGTGAACAATGTCGCCCTTTTTTGTGGCTTCGGCAACAGACATTACTGTATGTCCGTCATTTTTTGCCTTCTTCCACGTTTGGCTTCCCTCTTTGAGTCCCACTATGACTTTGAGTCCTGAATCTCGAAGATTGTTTGCCTGCGCGTCACCTTGTATCCCGTATCCAATGACTGCAATAGTTTGGTTTTTTATTGGATCGAGGCTGATATCAGAGTCCTTCCACGTCTTTGCCATGCCTAGGCTTCAAAGTATTGCAAATAAAAACCATCAAAATCAAATAGTAAGGATTTTTCCACACTTTTGGCATTTAACCTGAACGTCGTTTGTCTGCAGCCTTTCGAATTTTTTCGAGCCGCATTTCGGGCAAATTGGACACGACCTTGATGGTTCCATATCATCATCAGTGTCATCGACTAGTTATTACTTTAATTCCTATTCTGCGATTAGCCGGCTTTGTAGAAATTTTGCGCCCTCAATGCCTCAAATTGCATTGTACGCTGGATCTTTGGATTGTCTAGTTTTGCTATCCTTTCTGGAAATTCGTATGAAAATATCGTAGTTATTTCATCAAATGGCTCATCAAAGCATCTTTTGCAGACATTTCTTAGTTTTTCTTTTGCAATTAGTTGCTGGGATGTTTTGTAATATTGAGTGCATGTTTTCTGTCTATTCCATGTTTTGTTATCTTTATTGATTTTTCTCGTGGGATGTAGTCTTTTTTCCATTCTTTGTCAAAAGTCCACGTATGGCCGCTGTCGTCGATTGCCTTGTTTTTGTCGATCTCAGTTATTGTGAATCAGATTCTGCCGTGATTTGCAACATATTGTTTTGGCGGATTAAGTGATTTGCCCGCTACCTTGATGCCACCATCTTGTTCTGTCGGCAAAGCAACGCTTGTCGCATATGCGCTTGACACAAATCCAGATACCAGAATGAACCCCAGTGCCACAAAACACTCCTTTAGCATAATGATTTGAGGATTCGAATCCCATTAAGTGCTATTTCGTTTAAAACGGACAAAATGTAAATACGTTACTCAGCATACCTCATCACTTGATGGCACCACTTCCTAAAATACGAGTACTCTGAGATTCGGGCTTGAGAATCACACAGATGTCTCCTTTATTATAGACGAGTGGTTTTTCAAGTGTTAACTTCATTGGGTTCAGTGATGAAAACTTTGCAGGTTTTATTTGAAGCCCAACACTTACAAGACACATTTGGTTTTGACCAAGCTCGCCTTTGTAAAACTGGCTTTTTGCAAAATCTATTTCGATTTCAGATGAGACTTGCTCTGAGCCAGGCATGCAAAGAACATCACCTCTGTTTATCTGGTCTGGCGTGACACCTTTTACGGCAAGGCCTACTCTTGCGGGCGATACAGCTTCTTCTGCAGGATCGTCATGCATTTGAATTGATTTGATCAAAACATCTATTCCGGCTGGCAAGAGCTTAAGTGTGTCATATTGCTTTATCTTGCCTTGTTCTACTTTGCCCAGGATTACTGTTCCGACGCCCTTTACCTCAAAGCAGTGATCAATTACCACATGAGTGTTTCCTTCCTTTGAGATTTGGTCAAGCCGATCCGTCTCTTCTTTTATTTTGTCTTTTTCTATTCTTTCATAGTTTGAAAGGATGGTGTTTTTTATCATGAGATTCAATGTATTTTCGTCCACCGCGTAGTCGTTGGAAATGACTCCTTTTGATTTTTTTAGCATATCGACTGCCAAAATCTGCTCGCCTGTGAATTTGTCCAGCTTGTTTACATGAAATATCACATATTCTGCCAGATTTATTGTCTGCAGGAGTGGTTGTATCTTGTCTGGAAATCCAGTAGGCACAGCGTATGTTCGAATCACTTCTGCCTCTTTTTTGTCATATATGGTCATGTCCGTAGCGGTTCCCTTCTTGCCAAGCTTTGCTGCAATACTGTAGTCGCCTAGGACGACAAAATTAACCGACTTCACTACTAAACCCAATTATAGCCATAATTAGAATATACCGTAGCCAGTACTAGCCAGATCATTAGCTTGATTGCCACACATTTAGCTTCTGACTTCATAGATTGTTATGGATGCTCTTACATTAGGTGTTATGGAAAACCTACCACATACAAGATGTCAAGCTTGTGGATACCCACAAGCCATAATTATTCCTGATCCAAGGTACAAAGGGTTGCGCGGAATATTTTATAGATGCGAGGGCAACTGTCCAGAGTCCTGAAAACTTTACATGCAATATACGAAATAATATCATGTGACAAATGCAGAAGAGATAGCCAATGAATTCCTAGAGATGGCAAGCGAACAGCGCGTAAGCATGCTTTTAAATCTAGCAAAGGAAAAGCACACACTTTCAGGTATGGCAAAGCGTCTTGATGTCACTGCTGCTGAGATTCACCGCAATTTTGCAAGGCTTCAAAAGGCAGGCCTCATAAAAAAGACATTGATGGAAACTATGAGCTGACCTTATATAGCAAGACCATATGTACGCTGGTTCCAGCTCTTGCATTTATGTCAAAAAACAAGAAATATTTTGAGAGACATGACTTTTCCGATCTGCCTCCAAAGTACATCCAAAGAATTGGTGCACTAGCAGACTCTGAGCTGATCAACGGTTACGTAAAGGTGATGGAGCGATGGGAAAGTATTTACAAAAACGCCGACAAGTACATTTGTAACATCCTAATTGAGATCCCATACAATGAAAAAATCTTGGAGATACTAGAAGACAAGCTAAAAAAGAAGACAAAGATCTCATCAATATTTTCCGAGTCGGCCATCATTTCAAAGGAGAGGCAGGAGCTTGTCTCAAAATTCGACTTTCACAAATTCGTCAAGGATGGCACACTACAAAGAAAGATGTCAAAAGACGTCAAAATTGCACTTGTTCTCAACGAAAAAGAGGCCGGACTTAGCTTCCAGACAAACAAAAACGAGCCAGATATGAGTAAGATGTTTTATAGCTCTTCTGAGCCATTCCACGAATGGTGTTATGACTATTTCGATGAGACATGGCAGACATCATCAGCATTCCAAGAAGCAAAACTGATGTAGAGATTACTAAATATATTTGCATCAAACCACTTACGGCGAATGCTCTCATTGAACGTGACTGGAAATTACAATTGGTAGAGTCAGAGAGCTACAGTTAGTTCAGATTCTGGAATTAATTATGGATATTTGTTCAGAGTATTAATGTAGCTTTTAAAGCGGTGATTTTTGGAATCAGTCCTTTTTTGCAGATATTTTGAAATAAATTTATCCATCGTGCCACTATAACCGATTGGGTTTTTAATAATTGCGAGTTCATGAGCATGTTTTAGTATTTCATCATTTGGATTGTAATAATTCGTTAATCTTTTCACCAC
>JBKBQK010000071.1:0-6696 GCA_046292705.1 Candidatus Nitrosotenuis sp.
TTTACTTCAATTCCATAGTTTAGCTGTTGTATTGGCGACGGTGGAACATCAGACTTTCCATACGCAATCGGAAGAGCGTTGGCAAAAACAAAAAGAACTGTGAAGAATACAAAAATGGGAAGTTGTGCAACTTTCATCTAGCTGTTACAGATCGCCAAAGATGTTATTAGTCTTTACTTCTAAATTGTCAACTATCTAAAGAAAAATTGATTGGAAAAAAATAGAGGGGAATGTTCTATCTCCATTCATTATGTGTGGTATATCCTATCCGTTGATTGATCCACAGCTATGCAGCCTGAAAGTGCAGCAGCCGGATTCCCACCTGTTGTTGCTGGAATCTGATTCGTAAAACTTCCGTTGCTTTGCAGGTATCTGAAGTTGTCAAAGTCAATTTGGTTGAAGTTTATGTAGCTGGGGCAACTGCCATTCGAAGACTCCATCATTATCAGATTGGATGAGCCTGTAAGTGCCAGCGGGAGGTCTGGTGCATTCGGAATGTCAAACGTGTTCGATGTGCCAAGCGTGACATCTTGGAATACGGCCTTCCATACGCCGTTAACATTTTTCAATGTCAACGCAACACTGTGCCCAGTCGGATCGGTTATGGACTGGTATACGCCTTTGTCGGTTAGGGGCAGTTGATATTTGTACCAGAATTTCCAGCCTGTGCTCACGTTAGGAATGCTGTGTACGTATGTGATGCTGCATTCAACCCACCTACCGTTGTTTAGATAGACTAGTATGTTACCACCGGTTGCCCATTTTTCTGTATCGCTTGATTCCTCTGCTATTTTTTTGATTCCGTTTGGGGCAACAAAAGCTACTCGTGCACCATATGGAGTTGGTGTAGATACAGGTTTCTCCTTAATTAGATAGCTTTGATGATTCACCATTTTTCATTTTTCACCTCCTATGACTTTCATACCTTGCTAGTGTGAAAATCGCATTAAAGAAACACGCAGAAATTGAACGAATTATATGATACGCATCAAATACACGGTAACAATGTTCTTTCATTCAAACAATCCAATTATTTTTCATTCAACAACATTTCTGCAAATATTTATTTCTAAAAACTATCAATATGTAAAATCCAAAAACAATTTAATTTTGCATATTGTAAATTATTGAAAATATGAGGACACTATTCTGAGAGATTCCTTTCCCTTTTCTGTAATTCGAATCTGTTTGTTATTTTCAGATATATCTAATTTTACAAGTTCCAATTTTTCTAAAAGTATAACATATTTGTTGCAAGTAGTGTGATTTGTACCAGTTTTCATCTGTAGGTTTGTTATTCCTATTGTAGCCGCTTCAGAGATGATGGTAAGTAATCGACAAAAGAGTTCCAAGTTGACTCTTTTTAAATAATTTTTATTTCTCAGTTTTTGTTTTGTTCGTATCTCAAAATCCCCCAGACTGTTGGTTTTTTGAATATTATTTGTCATTGTTTCATCTTTTTTGTGATGTATTTTTCAATTTGGTAGATCAATATATGAGATGAATCTATAAAACAATTACGTATTATTGCATAGCTAGGTAAGGTACGAATTTCGTATAAAATTACGCGTCCAATTTGTACTTGCATTTAAGTTTTGATGAAATTCAAATTTGACCTATGATTGGAGTGACTTCATGTATCAAACCAAAAAATTTAATCCATTGTATGCAGGCAGGAAAGTCATTATGGTCGATGATATCATGGTTGGTACCTGCCTTGGCTAGTTAGCCGTTTTTGCCAATCATGGTATAGACCTTTAGATTTAGACTGGGTTTGATAATGCAAGATCGTATGTTTTGGTGTGTGTTCTGGCATACCAGCTGACAGCGTACTACAACTGCATGATGAATAATGACAACTCGAAATGTATCAAAAGGATTCGTGGGAACTGATTATTTTTGGGAAGAATTATGCCCAAGGCTCAATTATTTTGCAAAAGTGCAGAATCGTCGTGAAAAAATCGGAGCTAAAAAGACTAGTCGAAGAATACAATCTCCTCAAATCAAAAAAACCTAGCAAATACAACAAGGCAGAAAAAAGATTACAACAAATCGCTCAGAGGTATTTCCATGAAACAGGACGATCACTAAAATCAGACTCGGACCGAACATGAAAATAATGACAACTTTCAAAAACCACTTAAATTCCCAGCTTAATGCATGCGACCGCTGTACATAATTTGCTTCATAATAATTGGAATTGTAGTAAGTTACTATGTGGTAAGCGCATTTGTGCTCCAACAACAGGCAATAAACAAACAGTCAATGTATGTCCATCTTCAACAAGAATGGAAGAGTTACCCAAGAAACATCGTATATGACATCACTAACGTGTGGAGTCAAACAGAAAACAGGCAGCTAAGTACCCAGGCAAGACTTCAAATAACAAAGGAGTCCAACGTCGACGAGCTCCGCTACGTCCACGGGAAATCCTACATCTTGGTGCAACATGATAATACAAACTGCCACGATGTCTGGGAGCCGCATTATGCCAGATTTGGTGCAGATGTAATCCGACACCAAATAGAATACCTGACAGGACTACAACAAAGTCCTGACCCAAACATCACTATGTACACTCCTATACCTAGCAAGCAAGACCAAAAAGAACACGAATCACAAATTAAGACAGGGTACTCACAATTTATCCCAATTTGCACAGACAAGATGACTGCTACTTTTGATTATGCGGTGAGGATAAACGATGACACAATTGGCTTTGACGTGTATTTTGTGCCATCACCTAAAGAGCAAAAAAACTACGATGAAGGAAAGGATTTTACTTTCTATGAGGGATGTTATGGTATAAACTATGCAAGCTTTTCTGGCACGTGCAACAATGTAAGCAGGGAGGCTGGACTTTTGATCGTAGTGCCAGACAACCTAAGTGTACCTTTAACAAAATTTGATGTCTGGTTGTACGAAAAATAACTCACAAAATGTTCAATAGGGAAAACTGGATTGTATTCTGGATGATCTTGTTTTCAATGGTGGAGAAGAATATGAGATAGTAGCTACTATATCGCCAAAAGATCTTGTCAAGCTCAGAAAAATTGCGCGCGCCAAAAAAATTAAACTAGTAAACATTGGACGAGTACAAAAAGGAGCAGGTGTGTTTTTGCAAAGAAAACAAAAACTCGTCAGAATTAGAGACCGCGGATGGCTGCATTTTACAAATTAGCACGATTTTGGCGTTGTTTGAGTTGGCCAAATCTGAGCTAGCTAGAAATCATGCGCTGTTTTGAGCATTTTGTAGATCATACGATACCCACAGATCAAGATCGCAGGGTGCCTTACGGCAGCCCATGAAAAACAAATTCCAGTGCATTATTTGCCTAATGCACCAGATTCTCAAGAAGATGCGCGTACCGTTGTATTTTCACCCAAGGTCAAAGCACACTCTCACTGTACATCAGCATGTGATCATGCTGGTACTAAGGCAGTACGTCAACAAGTTATGAGGTATTTGTGGGATGGCTTGCAGCATCATATGTAAAAATTGAGTTCCAAGAGCATGAACAATGTAGCCAAATCTTTTTAATGTAGGTTATCATGATTTTCTTATTAGTTGGCTGAAATTCCTGAAGAACAAAAATATGACGATTTAGAAAATAAAATACAAATATTTTCTAATACTGATGAAAAACTCAAATTTTTAGGTAAAATGCTAAACAGTGATTCTAGCAGGGAAATTTTACAATTGTTAATAGATAATCAATTGACAGCAAATGAGCTTGCTGAAAAAACTAATCTATCATTATCACTAGTCATCCATCATTTGAATAAAATGATGCAATCTGAAATTGTAACTGTTAGTAAAATAGTACTAAATTCTAAGAACCAACCAATGAAATACTATACTGCAAAAGCAGGAATTTTGATTCTACCTGAAAAAATCTCTCAAAAAGCAAAAGAAAGCAAATCATTTACAAAATCATTAAAATCAATAATGAAATTTAGTGTAATTGGCATATCTGGCATTGTATCTTGGTTTACAGTAAAATCAATTCAAGAATACTCATTTAATGAGGAACCTACTCATTCAGGTATTGAAAGATTTGATTTACCTACACAGGATTTTTTAATTCCAATTCTAATTGCATTAATTGTTATCAATGTTGGATTTTTGGTTCAATTTTCATTGAATCAATACAAACGTAAGGTAATTTAATCAATATTATATCCCTTTTCAAAATGTCTAACGTAAATTAAAGAATCTCTATGTCTTATTAATAATTTTAGCATATTCTATTAACAACATTTTTTTAATTATAGACGTCAATTGGATGATTTGTTCTTCCAAATATCAGTAGCAAATATTGTCAAAATGGAGGATGATTTAAGTTTCTTATATGACAAGTTTGAAGAGAACTTTGAAAATTGCAGAGCGTTTAGAGGAAAAGCAAGTGCAGCTGCGATTGATCAACGGATTGAGTTTATTGTTAATGATGACTCAGATATAGAAAAAATCACAAATGCATTATACTATATTTGGAAATTTTACATGGATCGGTGTGAGTTGTATATAGCTGTAGAACCCGAAAAAGATGCACAGATTATGTTAACCAAAAATACTACCCCCACAGATTTGAAAAATTTTGTTGAAGAAGTGGACAGATTTTGAAACCGATCCCCCAAACTATGTGTTGATAAAGATTAGGTAGAAAGTTTACTGAAAAAGTAAAACTTTTACTTTTTAGGTAAAAACTCTACGTTTCTTTTATTAGGTAGTGGGAAGGTAGGGGTGGGTAATGACTTTGAACACCAAAAAAATTATTGTAGCAACGCTAGCTATAATGGTGGCATCAATGACTATGAGCAATGCGTATGCGTCGCATCCACTGCCGACTTTCTATCCATTTAATAGTGCAAACAAGCAAGTCTGTTATCAGATATCTCAGCTAAATGCTGTAAAACTAAATGGACAGACTAATCAAGGAACTGCATTAAAGAATGAAATAGAAATCTCAAGGCAACATGTCGATTCGCAAACCGATATTAACATAGCATACGATTCTGTATGTAATTCAGGCGACAATCAAGTTGGCGCTACGGTTTATGCATCTTACGTGCATGCTCAAACTGTAGTATTCAATAGCGGCAATCCTAGTACAATGTATAAAATAATCTATTATAACAGCAGCTCATCCAAAAATTTCAGTACTACAAGTACCTGTGGCTTGTTTCAGGATCCAAATCCCACTTTGGTAGGAAACCATGAATTTGGACATTTTGTTGGGCTTAACCATGCACCTTCTAGCGATCCAACAGGTCATACTATGATGAAACCAGATTGTAGTTGGGACTATGCGTCAATAAAAACAGCCGACATTAACCAGATCAATGGTTTGTATTAGGGTGTTGAAAATGCACAAAAAATACATGATTTTCGCTTCAGTTGCTGTAGCTGTAGTAGCTGTAGTAGCTGTAGTAGCTATGGTGATTGTGGGAATCACAAATCAATCTAATGATATCAACTCATACGATCAAACAATGAGTGGTGATACAACATACGTACCATCAGACATCACAAAGGCAAATCCAAATCTGGTTAAAGCCGTTGGACACACTTCCGTAACTACTACAAACATTAGCAATCTTAAGGACAACATCAAGTATACATTACGAGGTAAAGTTTTGAATGTGGGGGATCCTATTCCATGGGTTGATAATGCAGGGAATAGTAGAGGAGCAATCCCAATTGAAATCCTAGTAGATAAAAAATACAAAGGAGATGACGGGGTTGGTAATACCTTTACTTTCTACATTCAATCAATTGAAGAACAAGGTACATACTACATTATGCCAAATGAGCCGACTTTTGAGATAGGTGAACAAATCATAGTGCACATCTCAGAAGATAACGAGTTAGGTCCTGACGAAATTGCACACAAGTATTATGTCGAGCTAGGGGAATATGGAAAATATAAGATAATAAACAATAAGGCATACAACGAACTGTTTCCACGCGGCGTAAGTCAAGATTTCGTTGGAAATCTTGCAAAATAATCCTTTTCTAGTTGTCTAACGTAAATTAAAGAATGTAGTATCCTGAAATTACTTCACCCCCTTGCCAAGAGATTAAGATCACGGTGGGTATGGAGCAGAGGCAGACGCTACTATATCATGGCAAAGCTTGATCCAGTCAAGATATCGTGGATTATCAGACAAAAGCAAAAGGGCGCACCAAACAAAACCATAGCAGAAGCCATGAATGTATCCCAGAGATGGGTCCAGGTGTTGTGGTCCAGATACAGAAAAGACAGAATCATCCCGCTACTAAAAAGGCCTGGTAAAAGGCCGGTACCAACAACGGAGGATGAGAAGAACCTCACCTACAAGGCGTGGAGGGAAAATGACGCACCGTGTGCTGTGATCCCAGAACGCATCCTGGATTCCAAATACGCAAGGCATATTCCTCACAACCGCATACATACGGTGTTAAAGAGCATGGGCCTTGCATCTGATGAGCCAAAAAAACAGAAGAAGAAAAAGTGGATCAGGTACGAAAGAACCTACTCCAACTCGCTGTGGCACACCGACTGGAAGTACCTTGAGGGAATGGGATGGCTGATTGCCTACCTTGACGATGCGTCACGGTTTGTCGTATCGTATGGTTTGTTTGATTCTGCAACATCAGAAAACGCAGTAAAGGTGCTCAAAGAAGCCATACAAAAGTACGGAAGACCGGCCACC
>JBKBQK010000072.1:0-6680 GCA_046292705.1 Candidatus Nitrosotenuis sp.
AACCGGTTTTCCAAAAGGTAGTAAAGACACTAAAAGACGACTACAATTGCTACATACCAGATTGCTATGATCATCCGGAATATCTGAAACGAATTCTTTCGGATCTTTACGGAAATGCTCATGAAGCAATAATTGATTCAATCAAATCCAGCTTACAAGACTTTTCACACCAAGGTCAGATACAAAAATTTATTGCTGCACTGGATTGATATGCAAACCACACTTGATGTAATTTTATCAAAAAAATATCTGATTGCAGCACTTATTGTAATTGTAATCTTCAACATGATATCAAATTTGATAAGCAAAGATTTTGCCATATTTGCTGGGAACTTGGCATATGTTCCAGTGGCTGGTTCCTTTCTTGGACTCTCGATCCTGATTTTAGTCAGATTCGGAATCAACGGCATGCATGGCATTGCTTGGGCCTCATTTGGCGGATACGCGATTTCTTGGTTTGTTGCAGAAATGCTTTGGATAGTGCAAGAACTATATCTCAAAATCGATCCATTCCCGTCGGTAGCAGACATATTCTATCTCATTGGGTATCCATTTCTTGTCATGTTCTTTATTGCATATCTTCAGCCTATGCGGAGCGCGATAACAAAAAATATGATTGCAGCATCTTTTGCCTTTTCAATTGGAATTTTATGCATTAGTCTGTACTTTGTATTTAGCACCACCACAAACGAAGATGTCTTTGAGCTGCTATTGGCCACAATTTATCCTGTGTTTGACGCAATGGTGATAATTCCAGCATTGATTGGAGTCGGATTATTTTTTAAAGGACATGTCAATCTGATGTGGACCTTGTTGTGTCTTGGCACTGTCTCGGTTTTTACCGCAGACACAGCATTTCTAATTGCACAAAACGAAGAATCTTACTACACGGGGAATCCCATGGAGATTTTATTTTACTGGAATTATATTCTTCTTGCTTTTGGAATACATAATCACCTTAATTTGTTTCAAGCACCACAAGGAAGCAAACTAGAGGATTTGAGATAAAAATTCATAGTTGTGGTTTGGTTCCAACTGCGACACCTTTTTTGACAATGCCTACGCAACTCTGATTTCCACACCTACATTCAAAAACCAAATATGGATTCATATATGGCAGATAGTCCCATGTCAGCTCCTCACCAGGCTGTATGTCGCGTGCTGCAATTAATGTATTGTAAAAATCTACAACGTTGGGTTTGCAGCTGTGATTCATGAATCTGGTGTCGTCAGTGTCTTTGTAAAGAAATTGACCAATCTGGTATGAGTGCTTTATCCAATCTTGTTTTTGTTCGTCGTCATCAAGATTCTCAAAATCCATAATGTGAATTTTTTCTATGTATTCTATGGTGGGGAACCAAACCACCTCATCTTTTTCTATTTTCTGGGTCGCAAATAGTCCAACGCCGCTGATTTGCGAGCTACGTTTCTCTATTTTTGGGCTAAGCAATGCGCGCCACCTACTTTGCGTAATTGACGCAATTGAGATTTATCTATTTCCAATTCTGGAAGTTGTGTATTTTATATCGCCAACTCGATCTAACATCAATGGGCAGCGCAGAAGAAACCCTAATGAAAATACGCGATCCACTCTTCGTGATAGAGACATCGTTGCAAATTATAAAACAGCGTGGCTCAGATGACAAGATTGCGCACGAGATAAACCGAATCGAAGCTGCCTTGGAAAGAATAGGCCAAATCATCAAGCTGTATTCTTTCTAATAGCTTAGTGATCTTTTCTATACCGTATGGCTTGATAAAGACTTCTGTAGGTTTGAGTTTTTCAAGTTTTTCCGCGGTCTCTTCTCTGAGATCTGCAGTTATTATGACTACATTGGAGCTTGGATTGACTTTACGTATGTTTTCCAATCCATAAAATCCGTCATAATCTGGCATCATCAAGTCCAAAAAGACGATATCTGGTTTGTATTTCTGATATAGTTCAAAGGCATCTTTCCCATTGTGTCCCTTGCCTAATACTTCTACGTTTTTGAGCTTCAAATAATCGCAAAAGACATCAACGGTGTCTATATCGTCATCTATTACTATAGCAGTTACCATTAGATTATCTCTGATGGCCTATATTTCCCAGACTTTTCCATGCGCTTTAGTCTTTTTATCACAAATGCCGCTGTCTGTCTGACATCTTCACTTGGATCGTTTAGGGCCTCTCTGATCAAGTCCACTGCCTCTGTAGCTCTCATTAGACCAAGAGATTCCAAAGCCTCGTGTTTTGTGAGTCCACTCTTGTCTTGCAATGCAGCTTTTATCAACGATGGAATCTTTTTCCGCATGTTTCGTGCAGCAATTTGGTAACACGCTTCGTGTTTTACCACATTGTTGTCATCATTTTCTAAAACCCATTCCATAAGATCTGCAACCGCAATAAACATTGGGTCATCATCGTTTCTGTTTTCTGCTATCTCGCCTGCAAGCCAAACTGCATCCCATCGTTTTGATTCGTCTTTTTCATTCTGTATGATCTGTTTGCAACTGGCCAGTCTTTCTGCAACTGGGAGCTCTCTGATATTGTTGTCATCGAAAATTAGCAGAGCCAATTCCACTGTTGGAAATGGTAAAATGCTATTAAACTGTTGTGTCCAAGTGTGGAAATAGTAATATAGTATGCTTGTAAAACACTGATGTAATGACAGGCCTTGATAGGCTATTATCAAAATCACTCGACTCAGTAATCAGAGAAAATCTTGGTGATAAGACAATACGGAGAATTGAAGAAAGATTGTTTGAAAAGTACGGAATTTCGCTTACGCAAGCTATTGAGCAGTTCCAAAAACTCGATGCCGTACTACGTGAATTCTTTGGCGCTGGCGCAGACGGACTTGAACAAAGATTTCTCAAAAATGTTTGCGAGATCAAAGTCACAAATGGTGAAAGCTGGATTGTGATTGAGAATCCGATGCTGACCAAAGTTATTCTGGAATCATTTGGTGATGATGATAAGAAGAAAATACTTAGCACGCTAAATGGCGAATCAATGATCATTTCTCAAATAATTGAAAAGTGCAACATTCCGCAGACATCAGGTTACAGAAAGGTAAATGCCTTGATTGATGATGGGTTGTTACTGGCTGCAGGTCATGCCGCTACGCCAGATGGTAAAAAAGTCACAAAATACAGATCGATATTCGATAATCTCAAAATCGATATTGTCAAAAATAAGATATCTGTGACACTGCATCTCCCAAAAGATGATCTGTCTAACAGCTCAATTCTAACAGTCTGTTCAGCAAATTAACCAATTATTGTTCGATCTTTTAGGATCAAGATATTAGGTACTTTGGCATTACCATAACTGGAAATGTCATGGTCAATGCAATGGATTATTTCCAAAAATAAAAACTTAAATCAACTAGGATACACGCTAGTACTAATTTCGGCAACGCTTGCTGCCTTGGTTCACGTTCTGGCAAAACCGATGCTAGATACCCAGGCAGGCTTTGAAATTCACCCCGTGGCACTAGCTGCATGTGTCTATATCATAAATGCGGCGTTTTTTACACCGCTTGCAAAAAAATTGCAGCCTATTGCAACATTAGATAGAAAGAACCTTCTGCTTTTGTCAGTCATTGGGATTCTTGAAGTCACCGCACTTATCACATATTTTTTTGGGTTAAAGGAATCTACTGCCACAAACGCCTCGATTTTCAGCAACGGTGAAATAGTTTTTTCACTTCTTATCACGATGATCCTTTTCAAAGAATCACTTCACAGGAAGGAGATTGGTCCGTTTGTGATGATAATGCTTGGAATGATGATATTGCCAATTGCATACGATTTTTACATCAACAGGATGCTGCTATCGGGACTAGTTCTTGGCGACCTCTTAATTATTGCCTCTGGCGTTCTTTACGCTTTGGACGTAATGCTTTGCAGATATCTAAGCGATAAAATTGACTCCAGAAGGATTACACAGATTGTATCGTTCGTATCTGGCACTTTTGCCGTCATCGCGCTCATCACATTTCATATACCATTTGACATACAACTCGTAAACCTAGGCTCAATTGCGCTCTTTGCCATAGGGGGAACGGGGCTTGCCACGATGTTGTTTTTGGCATCGCTACGTCTCCTTGGGGGTGTGAGGACCGTATTGTTGTTCTCAACCAACTCTGTAATAGGTGTAATTTTTGCGGCAATCATGCTTGGCGAAACAGTATCGGCCATAAACTGGGTCTCAGTTGCGCTCACCTTTGCAGGCGTATATCTTCTAAGGAACAGATTAGGCACAAAACATGACGAGCTCCCACGAAATGATCAATTGATGCGCTCTATCTGATTTTCACTACTAAACAAACATTAACATATTTTCGTCAAAGTTTAATAAATTTTTGAATTTCTGCATTTAGATGTATTGATTTGAACAAATTTTTGACTAATTTACGATCGTTATTATATAACTTAGAATCGTAATGCTCTTGATTCGAAAGATGTAAGAGAAAAATCGGGTGTCCATGCGCATCGTTGGGCTAGCTGTCAAGTAGTCAACTTGTCATCTCTTGCAGACACAATGGTGTCAATTCGGATTCTGGCCGATGAGGCAGGGACACTCCCCCTCTTGTTGTTTTTGAATTTTCTTGTATTTTTTGTCAACAAATAACCAATCTGGAAATTTAAATCAGACGTAATTGTTGCAAACCTTGTCATGTCAAAAATCCAGTTGACAAAAAACGGAATCGTCTGCCACATTGACGGCAAGATTGTGAACTTGGATCCAAGATCTGCAATACCACAATGCGTCAATTTTGTCTCACACGCACATACCGATCACCTACCAAACAGTAAGAATGGAACCATTCTGACAACAAAGGAAACTAAGGAAATAGCTACGCTTCGAGGACATGAAATGTCAAACTATGTAGAATCGCTAGAAGACTTCTGTCTTTATGACAGCGGCCACATACTAGGCTCAAGGGGGGTTCTGTTTGACGATGTATTTTATACTGGCGACATTTGCAGCAGGGAACGAGGCTTTCTGAAAGGTGCAAGTATACCAAAATGCAGAATATTGATAACCGAATGCACTTTTGGGAGGCCGGAATTTGTATTTCCACAGGTAAGTGAACTTGAAAAAAGAACCAACGAAATAATCTCAGATATGTATCATAAAGGAAAACCCGTTCTGTTACTAGGTTATAAGCTTGGCAAAGCGCAAACACTGTCGCATCTTTTTGGTCACTGGGATCCACTGTACTATCATGATTCAGTCAAAGAAATGAACGATCTACATAGAAGGCTTGGAATACCGCTCAAAGAAGGACTAGGGCATTCACAGGCTGAATCTATGGGACTTTTGGACAAAAAACCATGGGTTATGGTCTGTCCACTAATGTCCGAAAATAACCCCTTCATAAAACAAATGAAATCGCGCTACGACGCAGTGACTATAGGTTTTTCTGGCTGGGCAAAAACGTCGATGCAGTACACCATAAAGAATGATTACTCGATACCTCTAAGCGATCACTGTGACTACAATGAGCTTATCGATCTGGTGAAAAAGAGCGGGGCAGAAAAAATCTACACTATTCATGGGTTCGTCGACGAGTTTGCAGCGGATCTTACCAAATTAGGCTTTGATGCGCAACCGCTGCGTGCAAACTCACTTGATACCTATTTCTAAGCAGCATAACATCGGATTTTTTTGATGAAAATCAAACCTAACTTTAAATGAGAATCTAGACGCGGCTCATTTGTGTCTACTGAATCACTAAGAAAAGACCACGAATTAATAGAAAAAGTAGTCAAATCGATGGAAGTCACTTTACAACTGCTCAACCAAGGAAAAAAGATACCAGAATCGATTCTTATGCCAGTAATCGACTTTTCTAAAAACTTTACAGACGTGTGTCACCATGGCAAAGAAGAAGAATCGCTTTTCCCAGCACTGGAGCAGTCAGGAATGCCAAGACACATGGGTCCAATCGCCGTGATGTTAATGGAGCACGAAATGACTCGACAAATTGCAAGCCGAATGGAGGAGTCTGCAAAAAAATACATAGACACAGGCTCTGCACAAGAATTAGTTTCTGACATTCGAGAATACATCGAACATATGTCACAACATCTCTGGAAGGAAAATAACCGACTTTTTGTAATGGCGGAAATGAGATTGCAAGGATGTACAGAACAAATTAACAAAAATCTAACAGAAGTAGAAAAACAAAAACTATCAAGTCTTGGCAAAAATCGCCAAGACTATGAAAAACTCGTGCTAGATTTAGAACAAAACATCATTAAGCTATCGTAATTAAAGAAAAAAATGAAGATGTGGATTTACTCCACAATTACTTTACCGGTCATCCATGGGTGGACGATACAAAAGTAGTCATAATCGCCTGCTTCGTCGAAGGTATGTGCGAATGTTTTACCTGCCATAAGGATGCTACTGTCGAATGTGCCATCTGGTCCAGTTTCGGCTGAACCGCTTGTGACAGTATGTGCTGCTGTGTCGTCATTTGACCATGTTACAGTGCCACCAATTCCGATCGTAACAGTACTTGGTATGAAACATTCGTCTGTTGCTTCACAACCTGGCACTGAAGATCCGCTTGGAATTGATACTTCAGCTGACATTGCAACTTCATGCTCTTCCTCCACTTCTTGCTCTTCTTCTATCACTGGAGCTTCCTCCATCGGAGGCTCTTCCTCTACTACTGTCTCCT
>JBKBQK010000073.1:0-6669 GCA_046292705.1 Candidatus Nitrosotenuis sp.
ATGGTGACTATTATACTGATTCGCGAGTAATATTTCCTGTCAAAAATTCAGACGACAGAATGCACCCAAAGGAGATAATTTTGGGATTTGACCACGATAAATCATACAAAGCGTACAAGCTTTCAGATGTTGAATCACAGAAAATCATCAACGACAACATCAATGGGAAAAATCTAGTTCTTGTGTCAGTCGCTCCATTTCTAGTGCGTGCATTTGATGGTATGGTAGACGGCCAAGTTCTGGAATTCACATTAAATGAAAATACGATGACTGACAAACAAACAGGCTCAAAATGGCGCCTTGAGGGCCTGGCAATTTCTGGACCCTTACAAGGAAAACAGCTTGAGAGAGTGCCATTTAATCCGGGATTTTGGTTTGAGTGGGTCGCATTTCACCCTGCCACCGAGGTCTATCAGACAACTTGAAGCCAATATCCAAATCCGTAATATTTGGAACAATAACGGTTTTTGCCTATCTTGGAATTGTAGTGATTACAACACCGGCGCTAGATCCAATCAGTGCAATGGCTGCTGCAATTCAGCTAAACTCACCAATCATCATAGGTATGGGAATAGGTGTTGGAGTCCAGTCGTATCTTTCGGACTATTCAAAAAGATTCGGATGCAGTATTGCAATGAAGCGAAGAACAGCTGGTGGAAACTCTGGCAGCACTGTAATTGCATCGTTTTTCTCGTTTTTTTCATTGATACCACTTGGTTGCTGCGGATGGTGGTTATACGCAATATCGTTTCTGCCAAGCATATTTGGCACTGGACTATCTGCTGCCTTGATCAATTACAGCCAACCATTATCTTATGCAGGGCTTGGCGTGACATTCGGATTCAACATTATCACATACTACAAAATAAGACAAAAGAAAAGACAAATCAAGATAAACTAAAAACTTGGACAGCCAGTACGGGGAGCCACTAATCACTGTCCAAGTTTGTCATAGACGTTACAGTATGCAAGCCTATGTACTGTAAAACCAATCAAAGATTAAAAACAAAGCCTTCAATGACACAATTTTTAGTTTAACTGTTTTATGTCTGATATTGATAATTGAGAATTTAGATGATAAATCAAACTCTTCAAAAAAATCTTGAATCATTTCAGATCAGACTTATAATGTTTGATAATTCTACCAATACCCAATGAACACGAAAAAGATGATGCTACTTTCTCTGGCTGCGGTTTCTTTGATGCTGCTGCCATTACTTGCATGGTCTCCACACTCAGACCATCTTGCCGTGGCACAAAAATCATCGGCAGTTAGTGAAAACCAGCCATTGTCTGATGATTCCGACAACGTCTTAGTTTCTTTTGAGGCACCAAAGACAATCTATGCCAATGAGCTGACAACACTAAAGATGAAAATTGCAGACTCGGACTCAGAGGCACCGCTTACACATGTTGATTGGGCAATCGCCATCAAGGATCCAAATGGAAACATCATTTACAAGACAACTACTGCACACTCCCATGTCGGTGTGATGGACATCAACGTTGCATTCCCAATGGCCGGTGAGAACACAGTGTCCCTTACCACCTCATCAATCGGATTGAAAATGATGGGAATGGATGTTCCCGGAATGGCAAGGACGCACACGATGCTGTCAGGGGATCCAATGGAAGGATGGAAAAAAGATCCTGACAACGACTTTGGTACAAGAACATACGAGTTCCCAGTAACAGTGCTTGGTCCAAAACAAGTAAAGGTAGTATCTGGCTCTGAAAAGGGCACATCTCTGAATGTTGAGCTTGCGACAAATTCTGATCAGATAGTTGCAGGACAGCCAGTAACACTAGTCTTTACCGTCACCAATGCCAAAGATGGCTCTATGGTAACACACCCAGACATGTTGCTAAAGGTAAGGTCGGGAAACTTCATCACAACAAGCTCGGCACCCTCTGGGGGAATGATGATGCCAATGAACGGAGCATATCATGGACATACGGGCGTAATGACATATACCACAACATTTCCAAGAGCAGGACAGTACAGTCTGAATCTGGATCTCAACTCTTTGCCAGTATCAAACGTGATGTTCGGCTCTGCCAAGGTGAGATTCATACTAAATGTTGCTGAATCCGCGAGCGACTCACTCGTACTGGCAGAATCGGAACCAGGGCCAAACACAGTCAACATAGTTGGAATAGAGGCACCGTTCTTTGTTCCAAATTCAATTGATGTTAAAGTAGGAACCACGGTGACGTTTGCAAATATCGATGGCAACATACACACAATTACATCCGTAAAGGCAGGAACGACAGAACCTGACGGAAGATTCGACAGCGGCATGATAAAAGCAGGAGAATCGTTTACAGTTAAATTCGACAAGTCTGGAACATATGACTACTTTTGTGCAATCCATCCAGGCATGAAGGGAACTGTTAACGTATCCTGACTTTTTTATTTTTTATAAAATTGATTTGTGCAAATTCAGATTGAATGGTTCTAGGTATCTCTTATATCTAAAAAACATCTACATATAATCATGAGTTCAAAAGAAAGATGTGATACATGTGTGTCATGCCCAACTGAGATGCTGATTCGCGGATTAAAGAAACTGCTTGGACGTAACAAAAAATGATGCTCTTTCAAGACATATTATTTAGGAAAATCTTACATCAAAACTCTAATGATCATAAAAAAATTGAATGTCCAATCTGCAAAGGCGAAATCACATCTTACTGGGAACAAAAATACAATGGTGTTCGGGCTACATGTCCAAGATGTGGGATTAACTGGCCAGAGTCATAACAAGTTATGGACATAATTAAAGGCTGAAAAAGTGCAAACCTCTTTTCGTATTTGAGTGAATGGATATTTTTAACCAAATGATTTTCCAAAAAATACTTATCATCTAAATCATTCATAAACTGGAGAATGCCCTTGCTTTGTTCGTATCTTCTGTGATCTGTAGTTGAATTTGATATCTTTTGAATTGTAGCGTTCTATCTTTTTGCTAGGCTTAGATTCCTGTGTTTCAATTTTTTCTTGGTTTTGTGGGATGTTATTTTGGTTGAGAAACGTATAGTTTTCACTATTTGGCTTCACTATCCGCGCGCCTGTCTTTCTATTTGATTTCTTTTTACTCATTTTGTAAAACCATGATTCAAAAACAGTTGAACTTGAAAAACCCGATGTATAAAGTATGCAAAATGCTAAAGATTATGGTGATTTGCTTGATATGTACACTAGAGTTTAGAAAATTTTACGAAATTTAAGTATTTTTGCAAAGATCGTTTCATTCATTCTGAATCAGACTGTGTATTCCATGAAAAAATAATGAAGGGATACTGTAAGCGTCCCAATTCGCTCTCTGCCACAATCTGGGCTTCGATCCTAATTATGATGCCTCTCAGTCATAAAACTAGCTACTAATTGAAAGGAAATTAAAGAAAGAATAATAATCTCTTTTTGGTGTCCAGAGAAAAATCTAAAGTCAATTTGGCTAAAAATTTTGCAAAGAAAAAACACTTGGGTCAGACTAAAAAAGACGGAATTACTCCGGTTTACAGGCATCTAGAGACGGTAGTAGACAAACTAAAATACGTTGGAATAACTGATGAAATAATTCTAAGTGCAGCATGGCTTCACGACGTTTTAGAATCTACAAAAACCTCTTTTGATGAATTAGAGACACTATTTGGTAGGAAGACTGCATTATTAGTACTCTCCTTGACAAAAGATGGCAAACTCCCAAAAAACGCAAGAGAAAAACAATACTTGAAACAACTCAAAGAATCTTGCCTTAGTGCAAAGTTGATAAAACTTTGCGATATTGCCTCAAATTTGCAAGATATTCACAATTCAAATCTTTCATATCGTGTGAAAACCAAGAAAATAATCAAAATTCTTCATTACATCAAAATGATAAAAAGCGATATTTTCAAGAGTATCAAAAAATATCCAAATCTAAGCAAATTAATCCACGCAATAAATCAGATAGTTATCTACTATGACCAGAAACCAATTGAACCAAAGATTAAATAGCTAACCACACAGAAATCAAGACACAGGCTATGACATTAGCCTTGGTGTATGCCTAAACCGTGTCAATATGACTCTGATAATGTCTACCAAAAAATAGAGAAATGGTAGACATATGAAAGGATTAGAACTGGTATTGCTTACACTGGGCGGATTAGGAGGAACCTTCCTACGATACAAAATTACAGAATCGCCGATACTTTTTGGCGCATTGCAAACGAATGTTTTAATTGTGAACATAATTGGCAGCTTCATTCTAGGTTTATTCTTTGTCATGACTCAACAATGGAATCTTGACACCAAGTATATCCTGTTTGCAGCAGTCGGATTCTGCGGCTCACTTACAACAATGTCCTCTTTTGCATTGGAAACAACAAATCTTTTGGATAATAAACAATTTAGCATTGCCGCCCTGAATATACTTGGAAATGTCAGCCTATCGATTGGAGCAATATTTGGCGGCAGAACACTAATGAGCATGATTATGGCGGTGGTTTAAGGCAATGCGCACACAAAAGATGTATTGTCTGATAATCAGAATAAAGAAAAACGACAACTTTAAGGGAAAACGGATCCACAACGTCATTCTAGATGTATTAAAGAATGGCAAAATCTCAGGTGCTACCATCTGGACAGGTTTTGCTGGCTATGGTAAGCGTGGAAAATCAAACTTTCAGATAGAAGGCATTACTGTGAACATGCCATTACTCATAGAGGTCGTAGATGATCTATCTAAGCTTGAAAAGATTCTTCCCGAAATCAAGGAAATAGTTGGAGATAACGGCCTAGTCACGATACACGAAGTAGGCGTAGTCTAGAATCTTTGGCCACTAAAACCTTCTTACACGATAAAAAAATTTGCTGATTTTTGTCTAGTAACAAATGCACAATTTTCAAAGGATCAAACGTAAATTTGATGACGTGGTATAGTACTCCATGAACATATATGACACAAGGCAGATTCGCTGCTGCAAATGCAATAAATTCATAGGGGAGATCGACTATGATGCTGAAGTCACAATGCCTATGTGTGGACAGTGTGCAAACCCAATGCCTGAAGGCGATGATAAAATTCTATACAAGTACAAACTCAAAAAACCAATACCTGCATAATTATTTGTCAAATTCTAGCTGCAATGAATTTCCTTATTGAAGAAGAGGTAATGTTTTCTTAACTTTTGGTTTGACTGTCTTTTTTATTATGGCTGGTTGTTGTTGCATGATGCAGTGTAATGCCCCCATGCCGTATATGAGATCAGAGCAGTCAATTCCGATTATTTTTCTGCCTGGGAATGCTCGCTGGATTATCTTTTGTGCGATACGATCATTTTTGTGCTTATAGGTAGGAACCAAGACTACATTATTTGCAACATAGAAATTCAAATAACTGGTAGGCAGTCTTGTATTTTTTCCACGCACTGAGGTACGAACGGCAGGTGGCATGGGCACCTTTATCACCTTGAATTTATTGTCGTCCTGATCTGTTGAATTTAGCAAAATCTCATAATTTTCTTTGAGTATCGCATGGTTCTCATCATTTTGATCTTCTTCAAAAGCGCACAGGATGGTCTTTGGATTTACAAATCGTGCTAAATTATCAATGTGGCCGTCAGTGTCGTCACCTGCTACACCGCCTTTGAGCCAGATGACTTTTGTTGCGCCAAAATAATCTCTAAGATATCTTTCAATGCAATTCCCAATGTAAGACCTGGCTCCCCTTTGTACTCGAGAGGTATCAAATGCTTGCTATGATTTAAAATTGGCTCAATCAAAGTCTTGGAATACTTGTAATATCCGGAAAGTGAGAGATTCTTTTTAATTTTATGCTCAGCAATTCGCATAAATAATACACGCGTCCAACGTTCTAATCTTTTTCTCCAGTCTGTATCTGGTTCCAAAAGCTTTAGTTTAAGTAAATAGTCCACATAAAATATCCACTCGCTGATATATGCATCTTTCAACACAAAACCCTTCGATGCAAAGTATTTGTTTAGATATCGATGTGCAAAATGGTCTCGACGGACATATATCTCCCCCACCAAGGCAATATATTTCGATTTTTCAATAGGAATTTTCGAGGGTATGGAACGCTTCAAAATTAAAGCGAAGTTTTTTAAAGCCTTGTAAATTTGCTTGGGTTGATGCTCAAAGACATACAAGAGTTTTGAATATTCTTTGTTAAAAATTTCAATTCCTTTGTCTGGGTCCACAGCATTTGCCAGAATTGCACTTCTGATATCGTCGAGAACATCACTTCCAATTATAGCCTGAATACCTCGCAAGGCAAAATCACTTCCCAATCCCGCAAAGCCGTCTTCATTCATTAGAACTAAAGTTGCAACATCTGGAATTTGCTTTTCCCTAATCAAATTTCTTATAAATACTGGATATTGGCCCAGACGACAGTTTCCAGCACCCTGCACAATAAAGTAAGCGATTTTCTGCTTTTTGTCCCAGATATTCTCCACATAGTTTAATAGATGCCCAACAAGAAGAAGCAAGGGTAAGCATTCTTTTCCAGTTGCAACACTTCGAGCAAGCCGAAGAATCTCGGGATTACTTTCCGGCATTGGCTTTGCATTGAAACCGAGACTACGAAGCGCCCCTGCGAAAAGAGGTGCAGCAAGGTCTCCCATAGATGGGATAAGCACATCTACTTCTTTACTCTTAAG
>JBKBQK010000074.1:0-6472 GCA_046292705.1 Candidatus Nitrosotenuis sp.
TGATGCCTTTTCACACTCTCTAATTCAGACAATAGAGATTTTGCTCGTCATCACAGGCATACTGTCTATTGCCATGATGACACTAAGTTACAAAAAACGCCTAGTTGCGGCTTAGTCTGACAAACTCCCGGCCCTAAAGGGTTCGGGCTTCCCGCTCGCGCATGTAAAAATCTAAAACTTAAGACGGTTTCCAGTCTTTTGGCATTGAGCCGCGAGTCGAGCTTGGCTTTGGCTCATCCTTTGGCTTTTCATAACCTGCTGGAAGAGATCCTTGTTGCTCGTAGACACTTTGATGCTGTTTGTAGCTTTGGTCTTCACCTATCAGCTCTGCCTCTCCTCTTGTTGTATGATAACCGCCAGAAGCTTCACTTGTGCTTGATGCTCTGAGATATTTTGGATCTATCCCTCTTTGCACGTACTCGGTTTCCTGTTTTGCCTTTTTGTTACTCCAGTAAAAAAAGCCACCAGCTCCCGCTGCTGCCATTCCAGCCATGCCATAAATTATGAACACTGGGAATGAACCTGTCGAGGTTTGTGCTGCTGTAGTCGGTGCTGTTGCTGAAACTCCAACTACTTCGTGTCCCTCTAGCATGTCTGGCGATGCATATCCTGCTAAGAATATGTTAGCAGAGTCACCAGATTGTACTGTTCTTACATGATAAGTCTTATCAGCTGAAAATGTAGCTTCAAATTCTTTTTCCCTTACCTGACCTTCTCTGAAGCTGCTTTCACCCATTGTAAATGACGATACAACTACTTTGGCGCCTGAGAATCCATATCTGCTTGTTTCTGCTGCGATGCCTGTTGGGTCAAACAAAAAGTGCCAGTTTGTAAGCGGCTGGTTGCCAATTCCAGAGGAGTCAATCAGTGGCATCTCCAAAATCTTTTGTGCTTCTGTGCCCTCTATTTGCGCTACAACTTCGGGGAAGTTTATCTTGAAGAATGAAAGCGGCTGATTTACATCCACTACGCCATATTCCGCCGTAGTGACTGGAACTTGGCCATTTACTGTGAGGCCTCGCCAAGTTACATCAAATAGTGCCGGAGAACCCTCACTGTATTCTCTAATCAAAAATCCATTAATTGTTGGAACAAGTATTATTTTGTAATCTACTGAAACACTATCTCCTCTCCCAACCATGTGTGCGCTA
The DNA here is from genome assembly GCA_046292705.1 of Candidatus Nitrosotenuis sp. GTDB lineage: Archaea > Thermoproteota > Nitrososphaeria > Nitrososphaerales > Nitrosopumilaceae > Nitrosotenuis. The sequence goes on from JBKBQK010000074.1 coordinate 1,152, forward strand.
TATTCTAATCTTACATCGGTCACATGTGCCGAACTTCTCTTTGATGCAAGGTTGTCGTTAATTTTGTCAGTTAGATCTTGCATGCCGGGAGATGATGAATCAACTACAAAGCCCACGGTGAGCTCTTTACCACGTAGGGCGTCTGCGATTGTTCCACCGTCTTTATACTCGATGAAGGCCGAACGTTGAAATGTGAATTTTGGATTTTGTGCAGTCTCAAATGTTTTTGCGTCCCAGTTCAATTGTGCAGCAAAAGCCGGTGTCGTAGATCCAACAAGTAAGATTCCCAGCATAGTAAATGCCAGAACCGATGCCCTATTCACAGTCACTGTGTCTTTTGGTGCAGTAATAAATCTATCTTGGAGTATGAAAATCGCAAAAAAATTCAAACGAAATTTTTTACGGGTTGATTTTTTATAATTTGGATCCGGCGATATAAAATTTGCAGCTTTTTGATTTTATTGAAAAGGTAATATTGAACCCCGACTCCATACAAAACTGGTTTTATGATAACAATCTTGGCTGGTGGTACAGGTTCTGTTAAACTCGTCCGTGGGCTGATTTCACAAACTCGCGATGTCAATGTGATTTGCAATGTTGGGGACAACTATTGGCTTTATGGGTTGTATGTGTGCCCAGACATTGACACCATAATTTACGGCCTAGCAGACATTTTGGACTATGACAGAGGGTGGGGCATCAGAAAGGACACTTTTGGATTTTTGCGACAAATGGAGATTTTTGGTGAGGAGACATGGTTTAGGGTCGGGGATAGAGACGTAGCGACTCACCTAATTAGAACAAACATGCTAAAGAATGGAAAAAATCTTGCAGACATAACCAAGTGGCTGTGCGAAAAGTTCGCAGTCGAGGCAAAAGTCATGCCAGTCACAGACAACACCATTGAGACCCGAATTACCACAAACAAAGGTGAAATGCATCTACAGGAGTTTTGGGTAAAGTACAAAGGAAGGGACAAGGTGGAAGGAATCCAGTATGTCGGCGCAGACAAGGCAAGGCCAAATCCAGAAGCAGTAAACGCTATTCATGATTCAGAATTAGTCATAATTGCCCCAGGCAACCCGCTGACCAGCATAGGACCAATGCTTCAGATCAAAGGTATAAGAAAGGAACTCGGTAAGAATAGAAAGAAAGTTGTTGCAATCAGCCCCCTGTTAGGCAACAAAGCGTTTTCCGGCCCTGCTGCTGAGTATATGGCGGCCGCCGGAATAGAAGTATCCCCCTACGGCATAGCTCAGATGTACTCAGACGTTTGCGGCAACATTGTAATTGATTCAAAAGACAGATTGCTTACAAAAAAGATCCAGAATTTGGACATGAAGGTATACGATACTAGCATCAAAATGATCAACAAAGTCACAGAAGATGCTCTAGCATCTTTTGTTCTAAAGAACGTTCGCTTGTAGTTTGAAAGTAGCTGCAGTAATTCCAGTAAAGACATTCTCGAAGGCAAAAACCCGCCTTTGTCTTTCTGAAGACAAAACAGTTGATCTATGCAAGACAATGTTGGAATCAGTTCTTGATGCAGTTAATCAGTCCCAGATCAACAAAATCGTGCTTGTTTCAAAAGATGAGGATGCATTAAAAATTGGCAAAAAGTATGATGTAGAACAGATATTTGAGCACACAGAGAATGGAGTAAACGCAGCAGTAGCATTATCAGAGAAATACCTGCTTGAGAATGGATTTGGAGCTTCTATCGTGCTGCCGCAGGACATACCATTGATAAGACCACAAGACATCTCCAATCTTTTAGGTTTTCATAGAAACTCAAAATCGCTACTTGTCGTTCCATCAAGGAAATTTGACGGCACAAATGCGCTTTTGCGAAGTCCCATCAACGTGGTAGAAACACATTACGATGAAGACAGCTACAAAATACATTTAAGTACAGGTAAAGCAAGAAATGTTCCGACGTCCTTTGTTCTCATCAGTCGGATAATGTGGGATGTCGATGACAGACAAGACATAAAATTCATCATGAGTAACATAGAAAAACCAGATCTGGCAAAAAAGATCAAAACCATACTAGAAATCTGAATATTGCGATCGCAAATTTAGTAATAATGATTTCAAAAGCTGAAAAATAATTAAGAAAATTAAAAATTGCGTGCTGGCAATAACCCTCCTTTTGTTCTAGACGACATTCCGCTTTGCAGCCTACCTGAACTGAGTGCAGGACTCATAGTTCGATTTGGCTTTGCTCTGCGCGGGTCAGATTTTTCATTCCGTCCTGCTGGAAATCTCAGGAGTTCCATCATTGTGCTCCAGTCCGGATTTTTTCTGTTCTGTTGCCAACCATCTCTGGTTTTGCATCGCTACAACGCGCGCCTGCATTGAGGGAGGAGTTTCCTCTGCTTTTGGCAGTAATCGTCCACCAGCTCGCATAAATGATACGATTTTTCAGATATTTACGTTATTGGTTTAGTTTAGAATCAAAGTATTCTTCATCGTAACGTTCTCGCATGCGTCTTGCCTTAAGCGAGTAACCAAGATGCATCATATCCACATAGATTTTGTAGATGTGTCGGTTTTCTCTGAGTCTTGATGTTATGACCTTCCAAAACCTTCTTGCGTGGAACTCTGAGAATCTGTGATCACGTACCACAAACACGCTCTTTTTTGTCTTATCTACAATCTCAAGAGTCTTTGGACTGAAGGCTTGGTCTGCCTGATTTCCAGCCCCAAGCACAATCAGCTCGTTTTCCACTTTATCAAAGTTCTCAAGTAGACTTGGAGCCACATTCTTCGATTTTGGGTATATCTTTTCAAAAAATACTCTTTTCATATCAAGATCAAACATCATCTCGTTTATCCTGCTCATTACCTCAAGCTCTGTTTCCGGTGACTCCACCACACCCCTCACCACGCGTATTCTGCTGTTGTATTCCTTTGCCACCGAGTTGGCAATGCGCAAACCAAGATCAGCATGACGTCCTTTGTCATAAGAAACCACTACGTTTGCAAGATCCTCTTGGAAATTTTTCCCCAATCTCACGCCAACAAAATCACAGGTTGAAAGAGACAAGAGTTTCCTATTGTTCCTTAGATACGCAAAGTCAATTACCACAATGTTGATTCCTTGTTCTTCCACCGTAGCCAAAATAGCCTCTGTTTCGTCGTGTGAGATCCTCACCAGATACCGATGACGAATTGATTGAGGGATGGATTTTTTGAGCTTGTTGAATTCTTCAATGTCGGACTCTGCAATCTTGCTTGACGTGCTGAGCGGCAAGTGGACCGGGATTTTCACTACGCTCAGAAAGGAGATCTCACCTTCTTTTTCTTGTGCAATTGCGTTTGCAATCTTGAAAAAATCTGTTACATATTTTGGATCATAAATTATCAGAATTCTGTATTCCTTTCTTTCTTTTGGCCCCTGATTATACACTAACGGCGCGTAGTGTTCTATTTCTTTTTTTGAAGTATAGAATTTGTAAATTAGGAATCCAATTATTATCCAGATTATTGCAATTACCCATGATTGAGGTTGCGTGAAAAGCAAGTACACTGACAGCCCAAACGCTGACAGTACCCCGAGTGTCGGAATCAGTGGAAAAAATGGCGTCTTGAATGTATAATCCAGTTTGTCACCATACAATCTCCTAATTGTGATTGCAGCATAATTGACCTGAGTGAACAAAAATAAAAACATCACACTTGCTGCAAATGCAAGGCCGGTAAGGTCAAGTGATACTGCCATCACCAGCATTATGAGTCCTGATGCTACCGTGGATACGATAGGTGTCTTGTATTTTGGGTTTATCCTGCCAAAAAAGTGTGGGAGGTTGTAGTGTGTGCCCATTGCATAAGAGACACGGCTTGATGAATACGTCGTTGCATTCAATGCTGCAAGTGTTGAAACAAAACCTCCCGCAAGAACAATCAAAGCTCCAAATGGTAAAAAATATTTTGCAGCCTCGATTATTCCAAGCTCACCGAAGCTTCCAATGAATTCCCAAGATGGTTGTCCTATTGTCTCAGACGACAGTCCTCCGATGAATGCGAATGTAAAGAGGATGTAGATAGCTACCACAACTAAAAGTGAGATGAAGATGGCCCGTGGTATGTTCTTTTTTGGGTTCTTTAGCTCGTTGCCAGTCTGCGCAATCACTTCGTATCCTTCAAACGCGATGAAGGTAAGACCCATCGCAATGACAAGGCCTGAAATCCCATGTGGGAAAAAGTCCTCAAAGTTAGCAGGCCAAGTAGAGTTCGTAAAGACCATTGCATAAAGTGCTGCAACAATTAGTAAGCCAATTATCGAAATCTGAGTTATTGTGATTGCGTTTCCTACTTTGCTTGTAGGCGATGTTCCCCGTACATTGATAAAGGTGAATATAATGACGGCAATAGCTGCAAACGCCTTTTCAATTCCAACCGATGACTCTAGTATGTGGGCAGACTCCAAAAGATGTGCAAAAAACGAAGCAAAAGCAACAGCATAAAGACTGCCTGCTATGGTGTGCGCAAACCAAGACATCCAACCACTCAAAAATGCATTAGGTCTTGGAAGGCCCTCACGAACCCATCTGTATCCACCCCCAGTATCAGGTAACGCAGAGCTCAGTTCCGCATATGTAAATGCTGTAAAGATGGTAATTATGCCGTTAATCAGAAAAGCAATCATTAAAGCTGGGCCTGCTTCACCCATACCCGGTCCCACAAGAACAAATATGGCACCACCAATCATGGCTGCCACGCCCACCATGACTACATCAAGTAGTGTGAGATTCCTAGCAAATCCCGTATTTTGTGACTCTGATGCCATGTGTATCTACCGCTCCCAAAGCAGGTTTGAATAAATCCTTACCCGAGATTAGTTGTTAGTATTTGAGTCAATATTTGTTATAATGCCGTATTCTTGTAAGAGTGGCCCTATTTGTTCTTCAGACTCCAAGGCTGAATAATCCTTTAGAAGTTCTTCATTGAGTTCATAGAACGTATGCCCCCATGTGAATTTCGACAGCAGATCCAATCCCTGATCCTTGTAACCTAAAATTATGAGGCCAGCAGAAATTGCTTCGACTGTAGTAAGCTTGTTGATCTTTGAATAATTCACAGGATTTCCTGCCAACAATGGTGGAAGTTTTCTTGGCATGCCTGAGAATCTTTTCTCAAAGATATTTTCAGCCAGATTCCACGAACAATCAATTCCTGTGATTGAGTCAGCTATTTTCGAATCATTTTTTAGCAAAGTTTGTTTTGCGAATGGATCAAGAATTATGGTATTAGATCTTGTCTTTGTTACAGGCCTCGCCAGTCCAAATTTGACTATCTTGGCAGCTGTACATTTTTTT
>JBKBQK010000075.1:0-6411 GCA_046292705.1 Candidatus Nitrosotenuis sp.
TAGCGACATATGCACTCGAGTACGCGACAGAACTATGACCGGAAAAACGGGGGCAACCCTGTCCTGGAAGCCTGTGGCCTTCAGGGCTTGGTGGTTCACTGTGCCTGAGCGGTTCTTACATACATCCAGACCTTGCTGCCTGTGCTTTGCCGTTCCGCATGAACGAATCCACACTTTTTGTAATATCCTTTTCCCTGTTTGTTTCAAGACAGAGTACCGCACACCCGACCTTCTGGCCCACTTCTACTGCAAGACCTAGGCAGTATCTGCATATCGATAGTCAGATTCTTTTGTTACGATACTTCTTGTCTACGCCCATTTGACCGAGAAGCATAGCGGGATAGTATTTTGTAGTGGCACCTTCGACTGCGTGACCGTCAGCAAGTTCTTCACTTCTATTGCAGACATGGATACTGCACAGAAGGCGACGACCTTGCCGCCGTATCTTACAGTGTAAACTCTGCTTAGGTTGCTGTCTTCATAGAGTATGTCTTTGATTTGAGAAGATTCCATGAGTTGAATTTGTTGTTTTATTTTTTATTTATTCGCAGAATGCGTATTTGCGCTCGCCCTTGCTTTCTGAGGATTTTTCGATGCTGACTAGGATAAACTCCTCTTTTGCGTCAAGGAGGCTCTCATGCAGGCTGCGTTTGTTTTCGTGAATCTCTTCATATTCTTCTAGCGAAAGCTTTTTCCTTTCTCCTATCTCAGCTTCTATGTTCATGTTCTTTACAATGTCTTTGTATGTTGGTTGTATTACGCCGCTGAAGACCATTGCACTACTGCCGCTACCATAGGAACCAAAACCTATTCGCTTTCCTTCTAGGTCTACTCCTTTTTGGAACTCAAACTCCAAGCAGCTACGGAACCCCAAGTAAAGCGATGCAGTATACAAATTACCAATCATGGATGAAGCAATAAGTGAGCTTGCGAGCTTGTCTTCATAGAACTGCTGGTATTCCTTTGTCCTTGTAAACAGCTTTGTAAATTCATGATCCTTTGCCATATATTCATCGTCTGCCAAAATCGATTCAATCGTTCCTCGAGGATCCTTTGGAACCGGTTCTTCCATCCCTGTTTGCTCTATGATCCTCTTCCACCTTGGCAGGTGCCTCCACTCTCTTCTGAGTAGGTAGGCGAGCGCCTTCTTTCCCATGTTGCTGTATGGGAGGTGCATACATAGGTAGTCGATGTGATCAAGGATCGTTTCGTCATCTTTTATCTTGATGAGGCCTGTTTCCAGTGCCTTCTTTTTGTATAGCTCAAATGCTTTCTTAACTTGAATCAGGTATAACAAGTTAGAGTATTGGCCGTGTACTATGGGCGTCTCTTTACCAAATGGCCTGTAGAAATCGTATTCATTTTTAATTGATGTCGATGTCACTTTGGTGTCGAATTGGAGCAATCTTGGGCTATCATTTAAAAGCATGGCAATTGCGCCTGCACCCTGCGTGTATTCTCCGGCCGAACCAAGGTCATACTTGGCAATGTCTGAAACAACGACAATGGCAGATTTACCTTCCGCCTCTCCGGCCCTAATCCAATTACAATTATCGTATAATGCGTAAGAGCCAGAAACACACGCGAATTTACACTCTATTCCACCACAATGCTCAAAGGAGTCCTGACCATATACTTGCTCAAGCATGCCTATGACGTACGAATTTAGTGCCTTTGATTCGTCTAAGGCTGATTCAGTGGCGACATATAGCCTCCCTACGTCCTTTGGGGAGATGTTGTTTCTTTGCATGAGTTTTAGGCATGCGTTTGCGGCAAGGCACGCAGGATCCTGGTTGGTGTCCACTATTGCCATCTTGGATATGCCCAGACCCTGTTTTAGTTTTGCAGGATCTAGTCCCCTTGCTATAGCAAAATCCGCCGAATCTACAAATAGCCTCGGTATGTATACTGCTATGTCATCTATACCTGCTGCCATGAGCTTTTCCTTCTGAGTTTTGAATATAAGGGTTGTTAGCTAAATGTGTTCTACCCAAATGTATCACATTGCGAATTTATAAAAATTTGGCTGTTTTTATGGTAAAAATTACTGTTGATTTTCGGTTTTTTATTTTAGATTTGGAAAAATCAAGTCTCTCTGATCCAGCCAACTTGAACATCATTTAGATCTTCATTCTCACTCACACCTGTTGCATAACGCCAAATTATGGGTGCGTCTGTGGTCATCTCTGTCTTTATTTTTATCAACGACTCGGTTTCGCCGTCGAGGTTAGAGTTTGCGGTTCCACACGTCTGAGAGAACTTGCATTTAGAATCCAACACAAGTGGTTCTGTCTCCATTAACGGATATGCTCTGCATGCAAGCGGTCGATTATTGTATATTTTACAGACAAAGCCCCCATGAGGTGATCTTTTCTGTGATTCCGTATCCAAAAAAGGACACATGTTTCCATTTTTTTCTCTGCCCATCATTTGATATGCAATTACCTTCTCAGGTTTTGTCAAATCTCGATACGATATTCCGATTCTAGGCATGATGTTGACATTGACGTGGTGTTCTTTTGCCAACTCTTCGATTTTTGTTTTTTCATCGGGAAGAACTAGGACTCCAACTTTGCCGAATCTTTTTGAAGGAAAATACTCTCGTTCAATGCAGCACTGTGAACAATCCTTTACACATCTAAATTCCATAACTCAGAATTGTTTATCGCAAATAAAACTTAGTTGCCTTTAATCTGCTCTGACTCCAAGATGTTTACAAACACATCATACGGCTGAGCCCCTGGTACTCTCACAATCTTGTTGTTTGGCCCAATTATGAAAAATCCCGGCGTTCCTGAAAGGCCCAATGTCTGCGCGTCGTTTGTGCTGGCCTGTATTTTTTCATTGTATTTGCCACTTTCCATACATTCTGTAAAATCTGTTGTGTCCAGGCCTACCTGTTGGGCGAATTTGTGCTGGTTTTCAAGCGATGCCCAGCCATTGTTTTCACCATTCCAATTGTTATATAGCGTATCATGATAATCCCAGAATTTACCTTGCTCATCTGCACAATGGGCAGCATGGGCAGCAGTAACTGAATCAGGACCTATTATGGTAAAGTCTTTGAATATCATTTTGGCCTTCCCAGTCTTGATATAGTTTTCATAAATTTGACCTTCTGTATCGTGAAAGAACTTGTTGCAGTAAAAACACTGATAGTCGCCAAACTCAACTATCGTAATTGGCGCATCTGGCTTGCCAAGAATCGGTGACGCATTATCTGAAAAGATCGACATGCTCACTTGTTGTGGCGCGTTGGCCGCTGCCGTCTCTTGTTCTTTTTCAGCTTTGGATTGCTCTATGTCTTCTGTCTTAAAGCCTGTTTCCATCGATGCGTTCATTGCAAAAAAGACTCCAAGCATAGCAACAACTGCTATTGCTGCGCCGATTCCTAGCGAAGGTGCGTGTATCACACGACTCCTCAGACGTGGATTAATTTAGTCGTTTTGTGCGAAACGAACATCCCTCAATTAATTCGCTTTGTCATATTTGATCTCACATTGGCAGGCAGCAAACTCTGGACTTTGACAATAGTAGCAGCATTATCCACACTGTTAATTTTGATCTATTTTGTCATGGCTCCACTGGTTGACAAGAAGGGCACAATCGAGCAGACTCATGAAGGCCTAGGCCGTGCAATAGATAATTTTGATGAACTAAAGGACGAAATACGATACGGTTCTGCTAACAGCTCTGACTTCAATACGTGACACCAGTGTAATCTAAATAAATACGGCGTATTTGAAAAAAACATGAAAAAGGTCTTTGTGAATGGTTATGGCTCAATTGGGAGCCGTATAGCACAGTTCATCAAAGACGATCCGGAGATCAAACTAGTCGGAGTAGGAAAATTCTCACCAGATGCCAAAGTAAATGATGCCATATCGAGGGGGTTTGACGTCTTTGTTCCGCAAAAAAGTATCGACTCTTTTAAGAATTACAAAATCAAAGGGAGCATTGAAAGCGCACTCAATGAATGCGACATTGTAATTGATGCGGCTCCTGCTGGCATAGGATACCAGAACAAAAAGCAACTATACGAACCAAAGGGAATCATGGCAATATACCAAGGAGGGGAATCCATCACAGGCGAAGAAAGCGTCTCTGATTTACTGTTTAACTCGCGCGTGAACTACAAAGATGCATTTGGTAAAAAACACGTCATGCAGGGAAGCTGTAATGTGACTGGGATGGGCCGTGTCTTACAACCACTGCGAGAAAAATATGGTTCACAATTGGTAAGATTCGACGCAGTGCTTGTGAGGCGATGGGCAGACCTTGAACAAACAAGCAAGATAGTTCCTGACACTGTAGAGTGGACTGCAAACCCGCACCACCAAGATGACATAAAACAGTATATGGGAAAGGACACGCCGCTTTTCATCCAAGCAATCAAGGTACCAACACGTCAGATGCACGTACACATACTCAACATCAGATTCAGAGACGATGCACCGAAACCGTCTGAAATTTTGGAGATATTCAAAAACGAATACGGTGTGGCGACACTGTGGACTGCAAAAGGCACAAAACAAATTCGTGACGCAGCAGAATCAATGAAATTTAGCTTCAAGGATACCAACATGATCCATATTCACGCAAACATGCTAGAATCAATTGGTGACACAATCAAGATGCTGTATTCAGATGATCAGACAGGAATAGTCATACCAGAAAACCACTTGCTGATGCAGGCAATGTTGTTTAAAAAACCATATGAAGAGGCATCAAAGCACACAGAAAGCCTATTCCATATGAGCGAGAAAAAGCGACTACTTGAAGAATTCTTTGCAAAAAATAGCTAAGTGTTTAGCTTTTTGAAGTAAAGGATCATTTTCGCAGGTCTTCCCGGACACGTACTGAATTTTTCAGGCCAAAAAGTTCAGTGGCCATGGGGAACTTCAAAAAGGTAAATGGTTACAAAAATAGAAACCGCGTATTATTCTAACTTTGGTTTAGGTATTACTATAAGCCGGTTTATGACAAAATCTTCACGTATGGTGGAAGATATGGCATTTATGAGTTTGTGTATTTCATCTAGTCTGGCTTCGCTTGGGAGAAGTATGTGTATTTCTGCATTGAACTCATTGCCAACTGGCCTCAAAAATACACCATCGGTTTGCACGTTGAATTTTTCTTGGATTTTGTATTTTATGCTCTCTACGAGTTCTGGGTTGTGGACGGCATCTACTAAGACCAAAGCAGATTCTTTGATCGCAGAATATGCCATAAAAAATATGTAGCATGCTATAATCATGCCGCCAACCGCATCCATGAACGTGAAATTCAGGTAGGTTGCGGCAGCAACACTTGCCAATCCAATAAATGATGCAGTTCCATCCTTGATGGAGTTCTTGGCATCAAGTTTTAATGATATGAGATCTGATTCTATTGCTACTTTTCGTATCATAAATGCGCGATGCAAAGACAAACTTCCTGCCACAACGAGGGTGGCCATTGTTATTTCTGGATAGGAGAACGTATGTGGTTTGTAGAATGCCTCAAAGGCATGGTATGCAATAAAGGAACCCAAAATCATGATCACGATTGCTGCAATGAATGCTGCAAGAACCTCGACTTTCCTGTATCCAAAATGAAACATCTTGCTTTTTGGTTTCTTTGCAAGCATTATTCCAAACCAAACTATAAATGAGATCATCGCATCTGCTATCGAGTCGGTACCATCTGCTGTTAGTGTGATGCTGCCAGTAAAGAACGACACTAGGATCTCAGCTACTCCTATGGCTGCCAGTGTAATTACCGATTGTTTTGCAGCAGACTGGGCTTTGTTTAGAATTAAAGCACGATTATCATTTTTTCCACTTTTATTCGAAGAACTCAATTTTGTTTCTTTTCTATTGAATGTGGGTCTGCCGACTTTTTAAATTATATGTGAAATACATATAACCTGAAAACTCGTATTTTTGCCGCAATTGTACATCTGGAACAAAATGTGGTACAGATCGCAATTAAAGAACTAGCCACGAGGAGGGTTGGCAAACCTGTTTGCTGGATTGTTGTGATAATCTACAGGCAAACTGGAGTCTTTTTGTCTTCCCGTGAGGATGCCAACCACTACATCATCCTTTTTGATTATCTCCTTTTCTACGAGTTTTTTGATTCCTGCTGGTGTAGCGCCTGATGCCATCTCGCAATCAAAGCCATTTAGACCCACAATCGACATCCCATCAAGCATTTCTGCGTCGGAGACTTTTTCGACTACTCCATTTGTGTATTCCAAAGCACGTAGACCTTTGAGTATGTTTGCAGGCCTTCCAATCTGAATTGCAGTTGCCTTTGTCTTTGGCCTTAATCCTTTTCTGTCTTGGTCTTTGTAGTATCGATTAATCAAGTCGACGTCGGGCTTTCCTTTGTTCCATCGAAGCTTCATGCCATCAAAAACACCATTGT
>JBKBQK010000076.1:0-6371 GCA_046292705.1 Candidatus Nitrosotenuis sp.
ATACATGGAAGAGCTTGCAAAGCTCCAAGACGATGTTCCAGCAGCCCCCTTTGAACAAGTAAAACCAACGCTGGAAAGAGAACTAGGCCCACTGGATCAGGCCTTTACATTTATTGATACAAAACCGCTATCTGGCGCATCCCTAGGACAGGTATATCGAGCAAAAATCCAACAAAAAGACGTCATAGTCAAAATAAAGCGACCTGACATCGAACAAGTAATCGAAGAAGACATCAAGGTTCTAAAAAAGGTCCTACCACTGGCGATGAGATTTGTGGATCCAAATCTGAGATTTTCTGTACAATCAATGCTTGCGCAATTCATAGAAACTATCTACGAAGAACTTGATTACACAAAGGAATCGGCCAACCTAAAGACCATCAAAAAAAATCTGATGCGTCATGACAATGTCATAGTGCCCCAAGTTTTTGACGACCACACCACAAAAGACGTTCTGACTCTGGAATACATTCCAGGCATCAAGATAACAAACGTTGAGGAGCTTGACGACAAAGGAATCGACAGGCAAAAAATCGTGATCGATGTACACAAAGTCTTCTTTACGATGCTTCTGCGTGACTCGATATTCCATGCGGATCCTCACCCAGGAAACATTTCGATTGCCGATGACGGCTCGCTGATCCTGTATGACTTTGGCATGGTAGGCAGAATTGACAATGAGACCAGAATGAGGTTGGTGCGTCTCTACTTGGCGCTTGTGGAAAAAGACCCCTCAAGAACCGTAAATGCAATGAGCGAGCTTGGAATGCTGACTTCCGACTTTAACCGTTCGGTAATAGAGCAGGGAATAGACTTGTCCATCCGCACGATGCACGGAAAAAAGCCAGACGAAATGGAGGTTCGTGCACTCTTGGAACTAGCAAACAAGACGATGTCAAAATTTCCATTCACATTGCCAAAAAATCTAGCACTCTATCTAAGAATGAGCTCGATCATAGAAGGGATTTACAAAACGCACAGAGTTGATTTCAAGTTCGTCAAGATACTAAAACAAATTCTAGAAGAAGAACAACTAATCAAAGATGCATACCTTGAAGAGCTCAAGTACTCATTTACAAGATTTGCAAAATCTCTTGACGCCACAATATCCATTGCACCAGAACTCAAAAAATTCCTAGAAGAAAATCGATCACTTCAGCTACTAAATGCAAAACCAAAAACAAATACACTCTTAGCAGGAAGCATCCTTTCTTCTGCCATCTTTATTGGATCTGCTCTCATCTATTCATCAAACGAAACAGCTGGAATTGGCGGAATGATTGTCTCGCTCGTTGTGATGGTAATATTCACAATATTCAGAAAAAGATAATCACTCTATGGCGATCTGTCTTCCTTTTTGTACCATCGGGATCTTGACAGTAAGTACTCCCTGAGCAAACCTGGCAGAACTTACAACATCCTCACCTTCTTTGACGTGTATGGGTAGCAGAATCTTTTTGTCTATGATGTTTGGTCTTTGCTTGCAAACAACATCGCCTTTCTGTTGTTCTTGTTTTTCAGCCTTGACTGAGAGGATGTTTCTGTGCAAGGTGAGTTTGATGTCTCTTTTTTCAAAGCCGGGGAGGTCAATGACAACCATTAGAGAATCACCATCTACATACATGTCAATTGGCGGCAGTACAAACTCGTAAAACTCCCGGGACTTGTTGCCTATTTCCTTTATCAATTCTTTTGCCATGTATTTTACTATGCCCATTATGTCTAATTTAGCATTCTTAATTAAAAGTCTTGATAGATTTTTAATAACAGCGACCAAACCCAATACATTCAATGATTATTGTAATTGAGGGCGCTGATCAGGCAGGAAAAAAAACACAGTCACAGCTTTTGGCATATGCACTCCGAAAAATCAGGATAAAAACAAAGATCTTCAGCTTTCCCGACTATACCACGCCACTGGGGCAAGAGATCAACAAGTTTCTGCATGGCAAAAGAAAATTTCCGCCTCAGGTGATTCACTGTCTTTTGGCAGCAAACAGATGGGAAAAACTTACAGCAATCCAGCAGGCACACCAAAAAAATTCCGTCATCATAATGAACAGATATTACCAATCAAATCTGGTATATGGTGTGGCAAACGGCCTGAATCTGAACTGGCTGCAGAGCCTGGACGAGGGACTTCCAAAAGCAGACCTTGTAATAGTGCTTGATGTACCACAAAAAGTCTCATTTTTGCGCAAAAAGACAAAGCGTGATAGATTCGAAAAAAATACCGAATTTCTCAAAAGAATTTCAAAAACATACAAAACTTTGGCAAAGAAGTTTGGATGGAAGGTAATTGACGCATCGCAAACAAAAGATCAAGTTCACCAAGACATAATGAAGATACTCTCAAGCAAACTTGCAAGGCTATGACAAAACAGTTCCTTGACATCGTAGATCCAATTCACAACTTTATTCGAGTCTATGATGCAGAACGAAAAATAATAGATTCACCAATCTTTCAAAGACTCCGGCGAATTCGACAGCTGTCAGGGGCGCACCTTACCTATCCTGGAGCGCAGCACTCAAGATTTGAACACTCACTTGGCGTAATGCATGTTGCAGGACAAGCATCTAATGCCCTAAAGGAAAAAGGCCTGCTAAGCTCAGAACAAATTCAAGACATCAGACTTGCAGCACTGCTCCACGACGTAGGACACGGGCCTTTTTCGCACCTCTTCGAAGAAGTACTTCAGACAAAAAAGAAGATTTCACACGAGGAGATCGGGAAACAAATCATTCTACATTCGGAAATAGGTGACATCCTTGACAAGAGCGGAGTCAACAAAAAACACATAACCAAACTTGCCTTTGGAGATTCAGGATACCGGTTCGTCAACGAGATAATCTCCGGCTCACTTTCGGCAGATATGATGGACTATCTGCAACGCGACGGATATTTTACTGGTGCAGAGCATGCCAAAATCGACCACCAAAGAATCATTCGCTCACTTGACGTATACAAAAGCAAACTCGCACTTGACCGCTCGGCGTTGTACTCATTTGAGTCCATGATACTGTCCAGATACCAGATGTTCAAGGCAGTTTACTTTCACAAAACTGTACGCTCAGCCGAAGTAATGATGCTTGAAGCAATACGTCTTGCAGACGACGAATGTGGTTTTACCACGCTAAATTTAGACGATTATGTCAAGATGACTGACGAGTTTGTGGTCTCGCAAATTCTCGGCTTAACATCTCATGCTACCGAGCTGAGGCGGGCAAAACAATTTGCACAGGACTATCAAGACAGACGGTTGCTAAAATGCGTTTTTGAGAAGGTCATGACAGGCAAATTTGAAAAATCGCAAGATCGTCTCAGAGACAAAATTGCAAGCAAGGCAAAGCTTGACAAAGTCGAGATCTTTGTAGACACATCAACTACCTCCTCACTCCCTCTGACACCCTCAAAAGAAAAAACAAAATCAATAATTCTCATCGAAGGTACAAAACGTTCAGCCCATGAGATCCCCTTCTCCAAAATACCTGTCGTATCCTCGATGGCCGACTCGATGAACATACTTCGAATATACGCCACGCAAAAACACAGAAAAAAAGTTGAAATGGCAGCAAAATCGATTCTTGGTGAATAGAATGAAAAGACGCATAGTCATCAAACTGTCCGGCCAGATCTTTGGCATGGACAACAGCACTAAGATCCTAAAGGACTATGCAACATTCCTCGTCAAAATAAGCAAGATCTGCCAGCCCATAGTGATTGCCGGCGGAGGAAAAATCGCAAGACATTACATCTCACATGCAAGATCCTCCGGAGCGGACGAATCCACACTCGATGAGCTTGGCATCGAAGTCTCCAGACTTAACGCAAGGCTTCTCATCTACGCCCTCAAAGGCAAGGCATATCCGCACCCGCCAATCACACTCACAGAGGTAAGACACGCAGTAGACAGTGGCCTCATCGTGGTAACGGGTGGCCTCCACCCCGGTCAGAGCACAAACGGCACGGCTGCGCTCATTGCTGAAAAGGTACAAGCAGCAGAATTTTTGAACGCAACAGACGTCGACGGCATATATGACTCAGACCCAAACAAAAACCCTAAGGCAAAAAAGTTCAAGCGAATAGAGCTGAAGAATCTGCGTAGCCTTCTAGTACGCGAGGACTCTGTTGCCGGCGGTTACGACCTAATGGACATAGTAGCACTCAAAGTCATAGAGCGCTCAAAAATCAAGACCCGCGTAATCAAGGCAGATATTTCTACAATCGAAAAGGCAATCAAGGGCCAACCAGTTGGTACCGAAATAGTGCTACCCTGACTCATTTTGCACGGTTGGGTACTGGTCTGTCCAGATCTCCACTTTGTCACCTGGATACTCTTTGATCCCAGACTCGATTGCTTTTTTGAAAATATCTAGTGCAGCCTCTTTTTGCAAGGCCTTTGATTGGGCCTTTGTATACCCCTCCTCATCGACTAAAATAGTGACATAGCCGTCGGCAGTTTTTATTATTGCAACAAAGTCCTCTTCACCCACTGGAACGAACTGGCCGTCCTTTTTCTTTGTGGTCAGAGTCAGCATCGCAAAGCCACCAAGCTTAAACAGTGTCATTTGTGATTTTGCCGCACGCTTTTTTCCTATCTTGACTGCCTGAAAGTATTGCAACTGATTATCTCAAAGCAAATCTCACTATAAGGTTTAGTTCCAAAATCAATTTCTCAACATTTATGATACAGAAAAACGCAAACTAGCTGTTGAACTCTAAAATAATACTTGTTGCAATTGTAGCAGGCCTTGCAGGGGTAATTGGATTAATTGGATTTTCTGGCTCCCAAATTATCAATGATGTCACAAAAGACGGATTCGGAAAGATCTCATCGTCCCCAATCGAGGTAATTCCAATCGAAGTAGAGCTTGCCAAACTATCTGTCCTTTCCATAACCGAAGAAGAGGCACAAATGCAGATCGACTTTAGGATAACTAACCCCAACTACAAATCAGTCATACTCCAGTTAATCAAGTACGAGCTCTACGACGACGGCAAGCGCATATTTGTAGGCCAAATAGGCGAGAGGGCAGAAGGTGCAATAGATAGCTCAAACTACTTTACAATTCTGCGGGACAACCCGCAGATACTCGGAGACACATTCACCATTAAAAACACCGGCACAGATCCCGAATTCTGGACTGCTCTGACAAACGACGAAATCCGGTGGCTGATCAAAGGCGAAGTCTACTTTAATTTGAGCTCCATGACAAGCGGCCAAGAAAATATCATCCCCTTCGAGTTCACGCATTAGCCTGTTCACATCAAACAAACACAGCTTTAGTTCACATTTTGGGTGCAGATCAAATATGCTTAGCCCTTACTCGGTGGACAATCTGACCCACGCAACAGAATATCTGTTCAACTTGGCCAAGTCGCTAAACACAGAGCTCCAGGCATTACAGAAGCTCAAAGACGAGGTCGTCTCCCAACAACAACAGGCACACAAACAAGGCCAGCTAGTAAAGAAAATGACCAACTACCTAAGCGATGAGCTGGGCCGAATCGAGCTGCAGGATGCCAAAATCTCCTTTGATGGCAACCTCAAAAAGTGGTCCGAGACTGAGACAAAACTTAGGGTACTAAGGGGCAGGCTTGCAGAATTTGTAGACAATAGCGACGCAGACGAGTTAAAAAAATCAGACTCGACAATCGCAAAAGATCTAAAACAATACGAGGTATTCCTAATCGAGCTTACTACTGTACTAAACCAGAAAATCCCACAACTTGAAAAAATCATCCAGAGAATCAGGCGGAAACAAGAGAGTCACAACAACAAAAGCTACTCCTCAAGGAAATGGCAGATCTCTTCAACGACGAACTTGAAGAGCTCGATTCTGCCTTCGCAGAACTCAAGGGTCACTCTACTGTATCATAAAATAGTAAAATTATGATATTTTGCCTATATGAAAAAAATTTTGGAAAAATTATATAAGATTTGAGGGTAGATTGCAAGCAAATGGCAGAAGCATCATTGGCAGCATATGGCTCAGCTATTGGCGTGGCAATTGCACTAGCTGTAGTGTTGTTTGCACTACGAGGCAAGGGCCACCCAGAACCACTAGAATAAGATCAAAAGATCTTTTACTTCTTTTTAGATACTGTTAAAGCTACTTTTTCTGACCAAACAGTTCTGTAAGTGAGAACTGTTTTCCTTCATGCTTTTTGATGTAACACCGCTCGTAATACTGGCACCCAGAGCATTCGGCGGATGGCTCCAAAATAGGTGATTTTTTTTCTGCTATCAGATTGGAAAAGACACGAACCCTCCTTATCGTCTCCTCAAACATCTTTTTGTCACGCATTACCACAAAGGAAGATTCTTTTTCGTCAGTCAGGTACACTATGACGCCATCGGTTTTGTTGT
>JBKBQK010000077.1:0-6225 GCA_046292705.1 Candidatus Nitrosotenuis sp.
CAGTCGGCCCCCATCCCAAGCTGGATAAAGGACGGCGCTAAGTGGTGGTCCAATGGCACTATTTCTGATGATGAATTCATCGACGCAATAGAGTTTTTGGCAAAAGAAAAGATAATCACAGTTCAGAAAACCGAATCTTCTTCCTCTGGATTCATTCCTTCATGGGTCAAAACAAGCGCAGGCTGGTGGGCCGATGGCATGATCTCAGACAAAGAGTTTGCGCGAAGTCTGCAATATTTGGTAAATTCCGGAATAATTCAGATCTAATCTTGTTTGAGGAAGATCCTCACTGCCTCAAGATGCGAGCAGTTTGCCTTTTTGCCTTTTCCGTGATGGAATTTGTAAAAGTTCTTGAAGCCAAGGCAGTCGCATGACTCTGCGGTAACCATGTATGATTTGTTTGGATCCGACGATGATCTGACTTGGTAGAGATCTTCGTCTATTTTGATGACGTTTCCTTCGTCTACCAATTTTTTTGCCTTCCTTATTGTGTTTGCACTCACAGGGCAATTTAGATCGATGCGCTTAGAATAGATTGCGATCTCGATGTGTTGTTAGTTCAAAAAATTTATCAAAAGAACACATAAGTAATATCAACTGAGTTTTGCTTTGATTAGCAAGTGGAGCGAAAATTCAATCAGACCCCAGGGGATACAAACATTGCCATTCTGGGGTACATGTCAAAAGTAGGAACATGGCTTAACCTAAGACAGATCACCACAGGCACGCCTGGCTCCGACCTCAACAGGGAACGACTCCGCCTAATCTTGGAGAGTTTCGCAAAAAAAGGCTTCATAGAGACGCGGGAAAGTCAGAATCCCAAGGCAAAGCTGGAATACAAAATAACCGAAAAGGGTCGAAATACATTTCTCAAGTGTACCAATTTTGATCCGGACGTAAGAGCTGTTCTAGGTTTAAGAGACTTTTCCGATAAGCTGGAGCCTTAGTTAATCCATAACATCGAGTATCCTTGTTCGTCTTCAAAGATTAGATCCATATCAAAGTCCAGATTCAGTTTCTGCATAAGCGATGAGAGTTGAGATGACTGCAGATCTTCGTCATAATTTTTTGCGACACATAAAACCCTGAAAATCAGCTTTCCTGACTTTGACATGTTGCTTGTGAACTGTTCCAGTATGGGGAATGAGACGTCGTCAAAGAATTTTACGATAAAGTCCCCTTTCTTTGTGGGAATCAGTATGTCTACTGTGTCTGTACCCACCTTCTGGTTCAGCTTTGCCGGAAGTTTTTTGTCTGATTTTCCTCTAAGCAGCGTCTGCAGCTCAGGAAAGACAAGACATGAATGGTTTAGGATTCGCTCTATGCGGTCTTTTCCCTCTGGAATCGATGTCTCAAAGTTAACAAGATAAGATTGCCTGATTAGCTGGCCCTCAATTGACTTTAGCTCTTTTCTGTAGGCGTGGCCCCTGTAGGTGATCCACAAAAACAAAAAGGATAAAAGGCCTATTACGAGGCCGTTGCTTGCCATGAGCCACACCTGGGTTGTGTACAGCCCAAGTATGCTTTCTGGTGCAAACACTCGCTCAGAATTTGGCACAAATACAAGACCTGTAGCTCCAGTTTTTTCGTCGCGGATTTCAGTTATATGTCCGTTCTTTGTTATTTCTTGTTGAAAATAATACTGTGAGAGCGATATTACTACGGATAGTGACAAAAGCCCGATTATTACCATGACTAGTATAACTCGGTACCAGCTGCTGAGACTCTCGATTGCAATGTCCAGCTTTTCTGCCAGCGACTTGTCTCCGTTCTCGGACACGTCTGTGAGCTTTTCTGTGCATATTTAATGACTTGTTACAAATTGTAACATGATACAGTTATTGCAAAATTGCTTTTATATCTCAGCCTAAAGGTAGGTAATGCAAGCAGGGCATACCCAAACGATAGTTCTAGATTCCAATGTGTTGATAAAAGAAATTCAGGAGGGCCGCGTTCTAAGATCGATCGCAAAAAGGATGAGAAAACACAAATCCAAACTCGTAATTCCAGAAGTGGTGCTAGGTGAAGTCAAAAAAATAACTGGTACAGACCCAGTAACTACGATGGACAGAATATACCAGTACTGCAGACATCCGCTGACAGTAGACAAGACAAACGAAATCTATTTAGAATCACAAAAGCTGACTGAAAAATACTACGAGTGTCACATGCCAGACAGCTTGATTTTGGCCACAGCAAAACTCGTC
The DNA here is from genome assembly GCA_046292705.1 of Candidatus Nitrosotenuis sp. Classification (GTDB taxonomy): domain Archaea; phylum Thermoproteota; class Nitrososphaeria; order Nitrososphaerales; family Nitrosopumilaceae; genus Nitrosotenuis. Next base: position 2,208 of record JBKBQK010000077.1, read on the forward strand.
GGTGCTACGCTTGTAAGTTTTGATCGTAATTTGTTGCAGACTGCAAAGATGGAAGGAATCCAGGCATTCCTCCCAAGAAACTACATTCGATGGGGATAGATACTATGAAGGCACTTGTTTTGGAAGAAAATGATAGAATAATCGAACTCTATAAAAAAATATTTGAGCAAAAAAATCATCAAGTTGATTTTGTCTCAGATGTTGGCACCTGCCTCGTCAGAATCGATGCGGACACAAATTACGACTTTGTTGTCTTGGAAAGATCCATGAAAATACCAGAAGGCGACAATGTAGAAGACATGATACTGGCTGCAAGGCCACAGCAAAAGATCTTCTTTCTTTCACCATACATGTCCCAACGCGACTCCCAGTTTGACGCAGTAAAAGAGACGCTGGATCTAATCGACAAGCCATTTGCCATGATCAGCCTGCTTTCCTCCCTTGAGATAAAATCGCGTATTTGAGCAGGTTCTGTTAACTTGTCGGGTGCCGACATATGTTAACAGAACCTTCGAGCATAACATTTTAAGATAATTTCATTAATTCATACCAATGGGATTGAAGCGCTACTTTGCAAAACGCGCAGCCATACTTTTTGGTGTCTTGATGGCCACACTGCTCCTCACAATACTTCTTGTTGGTTCCAATATGGACACCATAATGAAAAAAGGTGTTGCAATCCAAGTAAGATCAGAAGTAGTTGAGAACAAGGCACTGGTATCAAGTTTTCAGAGCACTGAGGAGCTGGACCAATACATAACGCGACAAGTAGAGCAAAGGACAAAGAGCCTCGGCCTCGACACGCCGTGGTACTCGCCAAACAGGATAGGTCTCGCTATGTACAAGATCCTCATTTTGGATTTTGGACACGCCACGTTTCTTAGCAGTGATTCTGGCTCCACTGCAGTAAGTGACATAATTTCAGAAAAACTGCCACGTACAATCCTCCTTTTTACGACAGCCACCATCATAATTTCCATAATCGGCATATTTATTGGGGCAATCTCTGGCAGCAAGACTGGATCCAAGGCAGACAAGGTAACATCAACTTTTGCCATAATCAGTAGCAGTTTTCCTGTGTGGTGGATTGGATTGATCATGATCTTTACTTTTTCGTTTTCATACAACCTGTTTCCTGCAAGGGCCACTCCACTGCTACCCCCCACGGACCCAGGATACATTCCGGCCCTGTTGTACCACATGACACTGCCCCTCATCACAATAGTTCTGATTGGTTTTGGAACGTGGGCTTACCTAGTTAGGAATTTCATCGTTGGAATAATGCAAGAAGATTTTATTTTCGTAAAAAAAGCAATAGGCATCAATCAGAAAAAGATTATCTTTGGAAGCGCCTTAAAGAACGCAGCACCTCCAATAGTGACCATCCTTGCACTGAGTCTGTCGGGTTCGCTTGGTGGAGCCATAATTACAGAGGCAGTCTTTGATTGGCCTGGCATGGGCCGACTTTATTTTGAGGCAATAAGCGTAATGGATCTCCCAGTAATCATAGGCGCCACTTATGTTCTTACGGCATTTTTTTTGGTAAGCATCTTTATCACGGATCTGCTTTATGGATACTTGGATCCAAGGATAAGAACCGTCTGAGATGGCCACATACTCGGAGCTAAAAGAAGGGTTTATCAGAAGTAAAATAGGCCTAGTTGGAATTGGCATTCTGGCATCTCTAATTTTTGTCTCTGTGGCGACGGCGCTTTTTGTGCCACTTGAGATGTACAAGCAGTGGAACAACCCCGCCAGCTGGACGATGCTGCCAAAGTCTGCTCTGCCAAGCTGGGTGAATTTCTTTGCGACAGCAAAGATCCCAGAGCACCAAATATTGGAAAGCACGAAAACCATCCTCCAAAAAAGCAATGTGGCGGCTACAACTATGCAAAAGTTTGAATTCGATTATGAGTATGACTATTTTCCAAACGAGTTTCTCTTGCAATATACCATTCAGTATGATGGTGCGCCTGTCCTCAAAATAGATATCGTCAGGCCTGATGGTGCAACACTACGACTAATCTCGTTGTCTTTACCACAGTCAGAACATACAACATATTCCGATAAAATCTTTTCAACAAACGACACAATCAGAAAAAACTTGTTGCTCCAATATGACAAGTTTTCATATTCGCTTGACGGCCTTACCGCAAAAGAGATCATCTTTTCAAAATCTGACTCACGTGAGGTATTAAAAGGCAGATATGTCTTTGTTGTCAGCCTCGTCAACACACAGTCAGATAGTACATTTTCTGACTCCAAGTTAATTTTGGGAGGCAAAGTATATGGCCTTGTCGGCACAGACGAGCTGAGGCGCGACCTTTCAATCGGCTTGTTGTGGGGAACCCCTGTCGCACTCTTCATCGGCATAGTGGTTGCAGTTAGCTCCGTTGTCTCAGGCCTCATCTTTGGCGTTTATGCCGGGTACAAGGGAGGGAAAACGGATGAATTCATGATGAGATTCAACGACATAATTTACGCATTGCCGGCGCTTCCGTTTTTGATCATATTATCTGTGACTACCTCCAACAACATATTTTTACTGATTGGCTTTCTCATGATATTTGGTTGGGTAGGCGTCGCCAAGGTCTCAAGGAGTTTGTCTTTACAAATCAAAACTCGACAGTTTGTAGATGCCGCAAAGATCATGGGCCAAAAAGACTCCAAGATAATATTTCGACACATCATCCCCCAAATAATGCCGTATGCTCTTGCAAGCATTGCGATTTCTGTCCCAGCAGCAATTACGACTGAGGCTGGCCTAAGCTTTTTGGGTCTTGGAGATCCCACGTTTCCCACATGGGGCCAAATTCTACACGATGCCAAGGCACATGGTGCTGCTGCACGCGGCCTGTGGTGGTGGATAATACCTCCCGGCGTGATGATCGCAGTAACCGGACTTGCGTTCGTATTTATTGGCAATTCACTTGAGGTTGTAGCCAACCCCAAACTAAAACGCTAATTTGTAAGATGAAAGTCTCTAATTATTTTGAGTGTCTGGTCGTTGAGTTTTATTGTATATGCAGCAGCGTTTGGATCATTGAATTGTGAGAGCATCTCTGCGAACTTTGTCTTGTCTCGTCCCCGCTCGTACATTCCTCCTGTCTCTTTGACGCAGAGTGGGAATTTTTTTAGATTGATGCCGTTTTTGAACAGATATTCTATGAATTTTTTGTAGTTTTCCGTCTCGTACCAGTCTATTTGTTTTTCCTCACAAGTGGCAATCCAAGTATCTATTGAGTTTTGGTAGATTGCATGTTGTCTGAGTTTTTCAAGTGACATTGCTAAAAGTCTGCGCGCTTCATCTTTGAGCCACACCTTGGACACGTTGCACCCTTGAAGCGGTGATTGCATGTCAAACATACATACTTGACTGTGCCACCACCTTCTGAGTTGAATCCGAAGAATCCGCCTCCTCCAGAGTCACCATAACCTCGCATCCTGTTCATGTACCTGCGTCGGATGAACAGTGGCAACATTATGAATATCGCAAGCGCCGCTGCAAGGCCGTACGGAAATGGCAAGATCATCTGCAATCCAATGCTTACCGCAAGCGACGCAAACAGAAAGACTAGATAATTTTTGTAGCTATACAACATAGTCTTTCCTTTAAAAAGCCTAATAAAGTTTTGTCAGTTTTTTTCTTCGCCATCGCCTTCAAAGATTATCTCGAGTTGGTTTCCCTCGCTATCCCACGCAAAAATGTCCTCGTTTTTCTCATATGGTGATTTGACTATGATGGATACAAGACCGAAAAAGTTGTGCAGGTCAGTCACTGATGGCTCAGCTGAGCCGCTTGGGTGCGAGTGTGCGCTTCCCACGTAAGACAAATCAAGCGGCAGAAACGATTGCGGAAATCCTGCAAATGTCTGGTCGCTGTACGAAAAAGGAGGAATCACAAGACCATTTATGGTGATTACGCCTTTTTTTGATTTGCCTCGAAGTATTAATATCCCTTCTGAGGGGTGTTTCATCTTGCAGTAACTAAGAATACCGTCGCATGCTTCCTTTTTGA
>JBKBQK010000078.1:0-6200 GCA_046292705.1 Candidatus Nitrosotenuis sp.
ATCAATTATCAGAATTATAACACCAACTATTGCCACTGCAATTCCAACGAATAACATGATTCCAGAAATGGCAAGTGGCACCAGTGTTTTTGAGACAGGCGAGTTTGGATCAACTAGTCTTTCAGATTCTTCTGGATTTTTTGTAAACATCATTACCACTGTGATTTGCCTAGTACCTGTGTTTTCTACATTGAAATTGTAGATGTCACTTTTTTCGATCTTCATTGTTTCGAACATTGCGGGTTGGTTTAACCTAAACTTGCCAAATTCATCCCCATAAATGTTCGATATTGTGATTTGTGCTACGTCGCTGCTTTCATAGTCTAGAATTTGTATTCCCCACAGTAATGCCTGCGTGTCTGTTGATGCGTCAAACGAAAAAGAAAATGACTCACCAGGACTGATTTGTACTTCGTCTGAGACTTCATCAAACATGCCTTGTAAGAGATTAGGTAGCGAAAACTGTCCTCCAATTGTGCCAGATTCACTAATTATAGAGGTTGCCACAACAAAAGAAATTATTATCGTTACTACTCCGCCACCGGCTACGTAGAGTCCACGTTTTTTCATATATCTGGTACCAGATACCGTCCTATAATCTGTTTAGAGTAAGAATTGTACTTAACGTCTTGACTTTTTCTTTACATTTTTTGCATTTCTTTTGGGTGCTACTTTTTTCTTTTTTGCTAGTGCCTTTGCTCTTTTCTTTGCCGATTTTTTTCTTGCTGATGCAAGTGCTCTCTTCTTTGCCGCTCTTCTTTTTGCGGCCTTTAGTGCTACTTCCTTGCGCTTTTTTGTGAGTTGTTTTTCTTTTAATTCATGAAGCTTTTTTGCGGCTTTCTCAAGACTTTTTGTTATTGATTCCTCTCTTTTTTTTGCAATATCCACTTTCCGTTGGAGTTTTTCAGTACTTTGCCTGCTTTTCTTGATGAGTGTAATCAATGTTGGCTTGACATGAACCTGTTTGTGGATTTTTTCAGAAGTTTTACTCTTTGATTTTTTGTATTCCTCTATTTCTCCAACAATTTTTTGCGCCGCCAACTGACGCTGTTTTATTTCCGACTTTAATTCCTGAATCTTTTCTGTAATTTGTGCAAGCCTATCGGTCGCAGATTGCCTTGATTCATCCGAGACGGCATTTTCGAGATCTATTTGCGCCTGTTCTTTTGCCTCTGTCTCCACCTTCAGACGATCCTCGGCCGCTTTAATGAGCCTCTCAATGCTTTCTTTTCTTGCGAGAATTTGATTAAACTCGACATTGATTTCCCCCATCTTTTCTCTTGCATCTTCAATTTTTTTTTCGATTGTGTGTAAGCCAGAAGAGGATCTTCGATTTAGCGATTTAGCCTCTTTTAGCATCCTTTCATTTTTCCGCCTAATTTTTGCAGCTTCGAGTTTTTGCTGCTTTAGTTTGTCCACTAGTTTAGCTAATGAGGCCACGTGTGTTCGTCCTACCTGATTATCGATAAGTTATAACTATAATTAGTATTTGACTTAGATGTTAAGAAATTTAACACTGTAGCCGATCTGCACGACTCGCATCTTAAGAAATTTACTTAAGTTGATCCTCTGATAATGTGAGCCATGGAATTCCATCCGTCTCAGATCCCAATTGCGAAAACTTTTGTTGTCAAAGACGAAAAGTCAGCTTCAGAAGCTGCAATAGAGATGGTAAAACTTGGATTTGAAAATCAAAGAGGCGGTTACAAAGTACTCATGCCAAAACAGGAAAAACTTGCAAAAAGAATAGGTTTTACAGTAACTACTGAAATCAATTACATGCTGCGACAATCAAAACAAGAACGCAACCTCAGATATTGGACATATCACCACGACAGTGAAAATTATGCAATCGTTCTGATTAGCTCGCATGTTTTCGATCAACTAGGTCTGTGATTTTTTGAAAATGTCTTGGAGTTTTAACTTTTTGCCGATTACACCCGCAATCAAAATTCCAAAAATCGTTCCACCTATTACATCCATTGGATAATGTTGTAAAACATACACCCTGCTAATCGATTCTAGTAGCGGAAATATCCAAATCAAATAACTACCTCTTGGAAATCTTTGCGACAGTGCGTAGCCTACAATCAGTGCAAGCGATGCGATCCGAGTCGCATGACCTGATTGAAACGATCCATCCGTGCCGAGAACAAATGTATCTTTGCCCACATCAAAAGGCAGTTTTGTGCCTAAAAATTCGAGTTTTGGACGTGGGTTATCCACGACATAGCCTTTGATGTAACCCGCAGCGATTGTTCCTGCAACTAAGGTCAACAGCAGGATTAGTCCCATCCTCCTTGTTTTCCGTATTATGAAGAGCATTATGGCAAATAGAACAAGCCACGGAATATTTCCTATTTCCGTTATTACCCACATCAACAAGTCAAGTGTCGGATTTCCAGCAGACGACTGGAAATACAAGATTGTTGTTTTGTCAAATTCGGCTGTCACTTTAGCGTTGACAACGACTGCCATGACGACAAAGATTGCGGCAAGCAGCAAGAATGGCCTAGATCTTACATCGAATAACCAGTTTTGCAATCACACAGGACGCAAGGTTGTTCTTTTTAATTTTTCTGGAGTTGACTTGCAACCTGATCGGCTCAAAGATTTTAAGATGGCAAAAAAAGACACAAAGCGTGAAGATTCTAACGCTCAGCGATTTTGATGTAAAATCCAAGACCGTTCTTCTTCGCGTCGATATGAATTGTCCAATCGACCCCGTATCCGGTGAGATTTCTGGTACAAAGAGAATCGAAGAGACCACAGAAACAATAGAGGCATTAAAGGCAGCAAAGGTAGTGGTTGTCTCGCACCAAGGACGAGTAGGAAACAAAGATTACATAGGCATGGATCAGCATGCAAAAATTTTGGAAAAACTTATTGGTAAAAAAATTACTTATGTTGAGGATGTGATTGGTGCACTAGCACAATCTGAAATAAAAAAAATGAAAGATGGAGACATCATACTATTAGACAATCTGCGATTTTGTGCTGAAGAAAATTATGAGTTTTCACCACAAGATGCTGCAAACACAATAATGGTGAGACGACTCGGGCCACTTTTTGATTTGTGTGTTCTAGATTCATTTCCAAGTGCGCACAGGTCGCACCCATCGCTTGTTGGTTTTTCTCACATAATGCCTGCATGTGCAGGCAAGATAGTGGAACGCGAAGTAAGAAAGCTCGATGAAATTCTTACAGTAGCAAAAGCACCATATGTAATCGTTCTTGGAGGTTCCAAGGTAACCGACAGACTGGAAGCAATCAAGATGCTCATAAGACGTGGGCGTGCGGATCAAATTCTGCTCACTGGACTTATCGGCAACGTGTTTATGCGTGCCCAAGCTAGGATCAAATACCCACTTGGAATAAAAGGTGAAGATGAAGCAGTTTCAAAGGCACATGCACTGATGGGCGAGTACCCAGACGTCTTTTTCACGCCTGTGGATGTGGCAATAGACAAAGACGGCGAACGACTGGAGCTTGATGTGAGGCAGCTTGTAAAAGGGGATCAGATATACGACCTAGGCCAAAAAACAGTTGAGCATTACTCTAAGATAATCGCAAGCGCTGGGACCGTCTTTATCTCAGGTCCACCTGGCTTCTTTGAGAACGAGATGTTCAGTTATGGTACCAAAGCATTATTGGAATCGGTTGCTAACTCGATGGCGACCACTATTGTAAGCGGTGGGCACCTTACATCGGCATTAAAACGATACGGCCTCGCAGAGAAGATCACCCACATTAGTACCGCCGGTGGCGCTCTTGTGCTGTATCTGACTGGAGAAAAGTTACCTATGATCCAGTCACTTGAGGCCGCCGCTCAGAGATACAAAGCTAAATAGCTGTATGGCACTCAGAGTTTGGGCAGACCCGATCCTCGGATTTACCAAGATGAACTTCCCTATTACATGCTGGACATTTAATCTTCTCAAGTGGTTCAAATAACTTGAACCACTGTGTGGTGAAATTTTGTGCTATATTTCTCATAACACCTACATCACACAGAGCTGTAAAATGCTGCTCCATGTCATCTATTGTAAGCGAATTATCTATGACGCCGTCTTTTTGAAGAATTGAAAAGATTTCATCGTTTGTGAATCTGACATCAGGATCATTGTATTTCTCAAATATCACTTTGCGGATTTGGAGCGATATGTCAGACATCTTCAGTACAGCGTTGCGGCCTCTTCCTTTAGCATGTCGGCATTAGCATCCTTAAGTTTGTTTGCAATGTATGTGTAAAGACCATACTTTAGAACCTTCAACGAAAGAAGTGCGCATTTGATTCTCACTGCTTGGAGGTTTTCTAGGCCCAATTCGCCTAAAATGTCATTTTTTTGAATTTTTTTGACCTCATCTATGCTTTTGCCCTTTACTATTTCAGTGAGTACTGAGGTGCACGCCATACATATTGCGCAACCCCTGCCTTGGAATTTAATGTCGGATATTTTGTTGTCTGCCACATTCATGTAGATGTCGATGCTATCTCCGCATAGGGGGTTGCTATCATGATATGCGATATCTGGGTTTTCAAGTTTGCCAAAGTTGCTTGGATGCCTTGAGTACTCCACAATCATTTCATGATAAATGTCTGCGTTACCACTCATAGTTTAAACAACCTCGCTGCCCTTCCAAGTGAGTTTATCAGTATGTCAACTTCTTCTTTTGTGTTGTAAATGTAAAAGCTTGCGCGTGACGTAGCTGCCACATCCAGTCGCTCCATTAGCACTTGGGCACAATGATGCCCAGACCTTATTGCAATTCCATCTTCATCAATTATGGTGGCCAAGTCATGTGGATGTATATCCGCAAAATTAAATGAGATTACTCCACCACGTTTTGAGATGTCTTTTGTGCCATACAATTTGATTCCCTTTATTTGAGATAGCATTTCTAGTGCGTATTTTGTCAACTCAATTTCGTGTTGTCTTACGTAGTCCATCCCGAGATTGTTTAGATAGTCAATCGCTGCGGCAAACCCAATTACGTCTGCAATGTTTGGAGTTCCAGCCTCAAATTTGTATGGAAGATCATTCCACGTAGTTTCGTATTTATGAACCTCACGAATCATGTCTCCGCCCCCATGGAATGGCGCCATCTGCTCAAGTAGTTCCTTTTTTGCCCATAGCACTCCAACTCCGGTTGGTCCCAGCATCTTGTGGGCTGAAAATGCAAAAAAATCGCACTCCATCTGACTCAGATTGACTTTCATGTGCGGTACGGACTGTGCCCCATCAATTAGGACTCGAGTTCCAGCCTTTTTACAGCGCTTAATTATCTCTGGTACATCAGATATAGTTCCAAGAACGTTTGACATCTGACTCACAGTTACAAGTTTGACTCTGCCAGTATCCAAGTAACGGTCAAGCTGGTCTAGGATCAGTTGTCCGTCATCATCCACTCCAATGTATTCTAGTTTTGCTTGTTTTTCTTGTGTCAAAAGCTGCCATGGAACGATGTTGCTGTGATGTTCATACTCTGTTGTGACCACAATGTCATCTTTGCTTACGTTTTGTCTTCCCCATGTATACGCGACGAGGTTGATTGCTTCCGTCGTACCGCGAACAAACACTATCTCTTGTCTGTCTTTTATGTTTAGAAATTGTGCGACCTTGTCACGTGTTGTCTCATAGGCCTCAGTTGCCTCTTCAGCTAGTGCGTGCACGGCTCTGTGTATGTTTGAGTTGTAGTTTGTGTAAAAGTCCGAAATTGCATTGATTACTTGAATTGGTTTTTGTGTGGTTGCAGCATTATCAAGATACACTAGCGGTTTGTTGTTTCTTACTTTTCTTTGTAGTATGGGAAAGTCCTTTCGAATTTGTTCAACGGAGATTGATGTCTGCAACTCTTAAACCTCTACATAGATCTCGTCTTTGTCTATTTTAATATTGTATGTTTTGAGAGGTTTTTCTGCTGGTGGATTTTGCGGTACACCGTTCTCCAAATTGAAAACAGATAGATGTAATGGGCATCTGACCCCCTCATCGCTCAAAAAACCACTTGAGAGATCAGCTTCTTCATGGGTGCATATTCTATCTGTCGCGTAAATCTTGCCGCCAAGATTTGTGAGAAGTATCTTTTTGTCCTCAAAATCGAAACTAAACATTTCATTTGTTCCAAGCTGGTTTGTCAAGCACGCCTTTACCCACCTACTCAACCTTCTCACCTATACTTGTAGTGGGTTTCAAGTT
>JBKBQK010000079.1:0-6189 GCA_046292705.1 Candidatus Nitrosotenuis sp.
TTGAGATACTTGAGAAGGTAATCAAACTCGATTTTTCCTTCAAATACAAAGCAAGATTTGACATCGACTTTGAACACATACAGAAGAAAAGCGATTTCAAAAGACTGGTGTCATAATACGCCGAGATGGAATCAAAATGACTCCCCCCTGCTACATTGAGGTTCTGTTAACTTGTCGAGTGCCGACATATATGTTAACAGAACCTACATTAATAATCTTTTGATGGCGAACGTTGTATATTGTCAGACGAATTAAATTATGATGTCGTAGTAGTCGGTGCAGGGCCAGCAGGTTCTTCTGCTGCCTTTTCTGCATCCAAATCAGGCCTAAGAGTTGCATTGGTGGAAAAAGAAGAAACACTTGCGCAGACAGTCCGCACCAGTGGTGTCACATGGATGGACGCCATAGAAGAGTTTGGTATTCCCACATATTATTACAATCCAGTCAAAAACTATGTCTTTTGTTCGCCAAACAATGAGGTCACAATTAAAAGTGACAGACCGAAAGCAGCTGTCTTAGATGTACGAAAAACATACAGATGGCTTGCAGAAAAAGCGCAAAAACAAGACACCGAATTATTTCTAAATACAACAATTATAGGTGCAACAAGAATGTCCGGCAAAATTTCATTGGCTGCAGTATCATCAAAACAAGAGATAAGATTTAATGCAAAAATTGTGATTGATGCAAGTGGTTTTCAAAGTGTCGTAGGCAAATCACTTGGCCTCGTTTCACAGTGGAAGCGGTTTGGTGTAGGGGCAGAATATGAAGCACGAGTCGAAAACTCAGAATCAGATACTTGGTATTTGATGGTTGGCCAACAGTACTCGCCTGCAGGATATGCATGGATATTTCCATTAGGCAAAGACATTGTAAGAATTGGAATCGGTGTCGGAAAACCAGAATCACCACTTGATCCTACAGAACGATTAAATGAAATAATTGATAAAAAATTAGGCCCCGTCGCAAAGCTTGGAAAAATTACGCCAATCGAATTCCATTACGGTTTGATTCCAAATGAAGGGCCATCTAGGAAGACTGTTTATAATAATTTGATTTTGGTGGGGGATTCGGCAGGACAGGCAAATCCACTGGTACTTGAAGGCATTCGTTACTCTATCAAATACGGCAGGCTGGCAGGCCAAGTTGCTGCATCAGCCATTTTAAAAAATGACACAACTGAAAAATCACTTAAACCATACGAAGACACATGGAAAAAAGAGATTTTGGCAAAGATAACTTCTGCGTTAAAAGTTCAAAGCAGATGGCTTGGTTTGTCCGATCGGCAGTGGGATCAAGAGCTTGACATCATAAAGGAGTTAAGCGTAGATGAGTTTTTGGATTTTATCAAAGCTGATTTTGGCCTCGCAAACATACTCAAGCTTGCAACGCACCACCCCAAGATTGCCGTACGGCAGCTCTTCAATATAGTAAAAGACGCAGTAGGATCCTAGTTTACTCTGAAAAAGTCAGATACAGTCAGGTCATGGTACTGAAGTTGTGCCACGTATGTGCCTGACTTAAATGGCCTGCTTACCACCTGGTTAAAGTAGCCAGACGCGTTGTCCTTTAATCTGATTTCTTCTACGTGGTTTCCTTTTTGGTCGAAGATGTCTACATAGATGTCTTCGCTAAATGCAATCGTCTTGTAGATTGCGCCTGTCACATACAGTTTGTCGCCTTCCACATATGCGTCAATTACTGCCATAGTGGACCTGCTTGGCAGGTATCGTTCAATTAAGCCCTGTAGCTCCTTGAGTTTTGAAGAAGACGTAGAGAAGTCCTTGTTGTGTAACGAGTTTCTTATCTCATTTATCACCGTATCAAAGCGTCCTTTGTTTGCGACGTAGTTTGTGCCACCAAATGTCTCAATGAATGAGCGCAGCTCTTCAAACTCTCGTGCATAGTCAACGTTTTTGAGATCTTCGGAGCTGTGCTTCATTGTGGTTTTCTCTTGAACATCCACTATCTGTGACGCCTGGTTGTTTTGCCATTGTATTACAACCACATACAGTCCAGGCTCGGTGGGTGCGTACCACTGCGTGTACAAGTCACCCTGTTTTGTATCTGAGAATGTAAGCGTGCTGTGAGTGTTTCCTTGCATGTCATATACAGTCAGATACAGGTTCTGTCGTCTGTCCATTACTTGCTTGTCTACTGCTCCACTCATCACCCAGATCTGCTTTTCTGCGTTATAAGAGATATCAAAAATTATTTTCTTGTTTTTCAGTTCCATGTTTTCTGAGAGGAACTCGCGGATTTCTTTTATTTTGTCTTCGGCATCAACAAAGTTCCCATAATCAACCAATTCGTAAGCTTTTTCCTTCATCTTGCTGAACTCGGCCGAGTGCGATTCAAAATCTGCATTATAGAACGTCGTTGCAAAGTTAGAAAGCTCCTCAATCTTTTTTCTGTAATCTATTCTCTTTATTTCGTCTCCAGTATATCCTGTTTCTGAACCATATGGATCCTCCGAATATTTCTTTGAGACTGTTTGCCATTCTGCGAACATCTCACGTACCATGTTGTCTGCGCCGTCAAGATCTCCTTTTATCACAAGGTTTCTTGCTACGTCGACTTTGCTTTTCATCGAGTCAGTAAAGTCGGTATACCCTGGAAGAAATCTGTTATGTGTGTTTCCTAACTCCAAAAGATTCTCAAGTGATTTTGCGCGTTGTAGTATGTCCGAAGCCCGGATTTTGTATGCATCCTTTGAGTATGAATCTAGTTTTGCTTGCAGGACAGGTCGATTCTGACTTGCCCAAAAAAGAAGTATCTCGATTTTCTCTATTTTGCTAATGGATGGATTTCCCTTTTCAATTTCCATGGCAGTGTCAATTGCCTTTAGTGCGTTGTTTATCTCCACCAGACTTTGATAGTCTGCCTGTAGCTCTGCCTTTGTCTTTAGCTTCTCATATTCGAATTTGAGTAGTGATAATGGACTTCGCTTTTCCCTTAACTCGTTTATGGTGGAATCAAACTCGGAGACTACCTCGAGAATCTCTGCAAGCGTGTTTGCTGCACGCACCTTCTCAAGAAGCAATTCAAACGAGGTAATTAGTTCTCGATCAGCGTTATTTCTTTTTGAGAATTCTATTGTGCTTGAGATTCGTGAAGAGATATCAATTATGTTTCGCATATCAGATATCTCTTGGTTAACTGAGATAATATCGTCTGCCGATGTAGCACGCTGTAATTTCGATAAAAGTTCGTTGAGTCTTGGCTCGATTAGTATGGCAAGATCTGGCTTTGGATCTGCCGATGTGAATTTGTCTACTCGGTCTAGATTTCTCAATAGCGTGTTGGCTTCATACAGTTTGTCGAGCTTGACTTTTTGTTCCAAAAACTCAGCCAGCGATGGTTTTTCTAAAAGTGATTCTCGTAGTGTGCCCCACTCAGTCTTGATGAGTAGTGTGAGCTGATCTTCCCTCTTGAGTGTTGCATCAAGCGTTCTTGATTTGGTAAGCATGTCCACGAGGCCCCCAAGCTCCTCAGAGTAGAGTGGCCCAGTGCCCCTCGCAAAGATAAGACTTAGCTCCTCTTTTAGCTGTCTGCTCATGATCGAGTTCGACTTTGTCATAAGATTCAGCAAAAGATCATCAAGTTGCTCGTATGTGAGCGGTTGTGGTGTGGAGACCTTTTGTGGATCAACGTTTGTTATTTGTACATAAACATCGCTTAGAGTGCTGATGGCGTTATTGTGCCTGCCAATTTGTGCGTAAAACATTGCATCAAATGTCTGCACCTTTATCCTGTTTGCTTCTACTGGGCCTAGTGTGTTAGAATCCATAAGACCGTTTGTTGTAGCAAGTGCGGTTTCAATTGCAGGCCTGAACCTAGAGTCCACCTCAAAAACATCCGATTCGTCATAATATGACAACAGTAATGCCGAGTATAGATCCCGTAGTTGTGAGATTGCTGACTCTACAGGTATAGATTTTATCTGCTCCAGCTTGCTTTTGTATTCCGCTAACTGGTTTTTGCTGAGTTTATCATCAAGTGAGGAAATCTTTGTTTGGACTAAAGAGGTTGCTCTAATTAGCTGATCAACGCCTAATTCCTCTTTGATTCTTTCATTTAGCACTTCAAAAGAACTTGCTGCGGTGGATTCGCCATAGAATACCTTTACTGTATAATCACCAGCCACCCCACACATTCTTCCGGTGAGCTGTGTTGCATCAGTTATGAAATGGCCGTTTGAGAGCGGTTTTAGTTGTTGTATATGGCACAGATCACCGTTTGGGTTGATTATCTGCGTCACCACAAAGAGATCCGGTTCTACTTGGGCGATCTGCCCAAACAAAAAGACCTGCTCTCCTTTTTTGAACTGGCCAAAAGTGTCCAAAAGTGTTATCTGCGAAGTTTGCGCCTCCGCATAGCCCGGAATAAGTAATATAACTAAGAGTAGGCTCCCTGTACCGACTCGCCGCATCGAAGCTAAAAGGTTAAAGTAGGTTACTTAAGGTTTGGGTAGAATTGCTACTATGCTGCAATTGTTTGGTTTTTAAAAATTCCTCTTTGGAGTGGTGTCGGCTCCTCTATTTTTTGAATCTCCGGCATAAAACAGAGGGCATGTATCTGCTCTTTGGTTCGCCTACCGCATTGCACACACACCATGCTTACGGCGTTTCTGCATTCTGCACAGATTGTGCATTTTGTAAGCTGCCCTCCACAGTTTCTGCAAGATTCATCTGGCATTTTTTCCTCAAATCGACCATCATAACATTGAATATAAGACTTGAGTATGATTTATCTGAACGATAGCTCAGTGTGTATTTTTTAGTTTCCTTTTTCTGCGTAGTGAATATATTATTCCAATTATGATAGAACCCGCTAAAATCGATACGATGCCCAAATTGTCTACTTTTTTTGTTTCAACACTACTCTGACTCAGTACTGTTTCTGCTATATCTCCTTCATCTGAATCCACAGCTACAAAGCTTGTTGCATAGATATCAGGCCTCAAAACAGAATTAGAGATTGCATACAGCTTTAGATCATTGCCGCCGGAAGTCATCTTGCTTGTTATTTCTTCTGAAAACGCAAGCACTACAGAATCATTTTGAATTTCCAATATACCATCATCCACTTGCTCACCTGATGCACCACTCACAAAGTAATACAATAATGACGCATCGGATGTGTGTATTGGAATTTCAAGCTGGCTTCCACGCACAACATACTCCGGCACTTTGATCCCTGTGATCTTTGGGAGACGAACATTCTCGAATTCTTGCCAGTGGCCAGCACCAAATGGATAGCTTGGCTCATCAAAGGATTTGATCACCATAGTCCTTGCCTCTGGCGAGTACCTTTCAAGATAGAATGGCCCATTGCTTATTACCGCATGATTTTTTTGTTCAATCCATTTTATCGCAGCCTCATATCTTGCATTGTAGTAGTCCCATGGCCTCGTCGAATCTTGGAGTGCGAGTGGAATTGTTTTTGAGTTAGAGAACTGCTTCAAATATTCCTTGACTAGTGAGGCGTCCTTTGGAACTATTAGAGACAGCCAGTCGAGATTCTTTGCTTGAGAGTCGGTTCTTGAAAACGACGCTTTCCCATCTACGACTATCTGCTCCATTGCAGCCATAATCTCCCATGGTTGCACAACCCAAACCCCGCCCCAGTCGGCAATCTCGGATTCATCAAAATGCCAAAAATTCACATAAACTTCTACTGTGTCTTCGTCTAGCACCCTCATGCCAACAAAAGTTCTTGCAGACTGAGCCGCAGTTGGCGAGTACTCTGGATCAAAAGTTTTGTCATTATCACCAGACGAAGATGCCCACTCTTGGCCAAAATACACCGAATATAGAACATCATTTATGTCCATTTTCTGACCATGATGCCAGTTGCTCCACAAAAGGTCATAGGTGATCTTACTTGTAGCCTTGGTGTTCGGTCCAACTTTGATCCATCTTTGCAATTTTGAATCCCAGTTTATTGCATCATCTGGCACCTCCAGTGCACCATCAGGCCCTGCAGTTATCACCTGCCAATGCTGCCTTACCGGAAAGTTTTGTCCAGAATATGGGTTCTTGAAGATTCCCGGATCATACAATGCATCCCAGACATTTTTGCTGTATGCGTCACCTAGGCCGCGTACTGGATTCCATGCTCCTTGATAGACCTGCTTGACTCCTATTTTTAGCTCCGAGTCTCCGGGCCGTGCGTTAATTGGCGTAA
>JBKBQK010000080.1:0-6178 GCA_046292705.1 Candidatus Nitrosotenuis sp.
ACATAATCCCAATCGGGAGTCGAAAATCCATCAAACGGCCCTGTGAACTTGCCATTGTGCATTGAAAACACCAGTGCTTCCACAATCGGAATACAAAAATCGATCGAAGCGGCAGTGTTTATCTTGACTGGCATGAGCGGCATGTGGTGTGAACCACGTGTGTTGCCTGCAACATAGTGCGGGTTGTTAAAGACACTGCCAAGCTCTTCTGTAGCCGGAAAGTTCTTCTGGGTTCTCACAACCGCGATTGGATCGTCCTTTCCTACATATGTGCCTGCAATGTTGTGCAGTCTGTCAGTCGACGAAGCAACGATTGGCTCTCCGCTCTTTGTGTACACAGCAGATACTACATACCTGCCAGGATACATCAGGGCTGCCTCTAAGAGCGGCTTGTCTTGCCATAACTCCAACTCTGCTATCTTGCCTTCCTCGACATCCATTATGTTGAACTTTACTCCTGCCGCAAGTGATTTGTTGACAATGAGTCCAGTGTTACTTAGTGCGTCGACAAACAGTCTGTAAAACGGATAATTGAATGCGCCAGGTTCTGTCTTGTCAGCTGCCAGTACTGTGAACGCTTCGTTAGGCCTTTCCTCAAACTCCATTTCAGCAACGCCTGGGCCCATCCCTTTGACGTTTCCTGAAAAAGAATCTTTTAGCAGGTCTTGGCCTGCCCCATAGAGTCCCTCTGACTTGGCAACTTTGGTGCCTTCTTCAAAGGCCTTCCATGCAATGCCATGTATCTCCGCGTTGTCCGTCCCTTTTGTGTGAGACATTACAATGTGTACATCGTCACCGGCATAACCTACATAGTAGTCAAACAAAAGATTCGACGCACCCTTTACAGTTCTTCTTACTGCATCGAGCAGAGCGTCACTTGGCCGTGTGTGACCCCCAATCCCTCCAACATCAGCTTTGATTGCAGAAACTGTGATCTTCATAGTTTTTTTGGCTGTCTACTTTGATTTATGTCTTTGACAGATGCTCTGGTTTCGTAGACAAGCAAACCGAGTCCCAAACCCTGCAAACCCAGACTCCACTCTGATCAAAAAAATCTAAAAAATGAGAAAAAGTCTTGAAAAAATCGTAACTCTAATAAACCCCTCACAGCACGAAAAGCCTATGGCAACTAAACCACACTTGAATTTGATCGTAACCGGTCACATCGATAACGGCAAATCAACCACTATGGGTCACTTCCTCATGGATATGGGACTTGTGGACGAAAGGACGATCGCAGCACACGCAGCTGAGTCAGAAAAGACCGGCAAAGGTGACACATTCAAGTATGCGTGGGTCATGGATAACATTAAAGACGAAAGAGAAAGAGGTATTACAATCGATTTAGCTTTTCAGAAATTTGAGACTCCAAAGTACTTTTTCACATTAATCGATGCTCCAGGTCACCGAGACTTTATCAAAAACATGATTACTGGCGCATCTGAGGCAGACTGTGCAGTCTTGGTTCTTTCAGCAAAAGAAGGCGAAACAGATACGGCAGTAGCGCCAGGCGGACAAGCAAGAGAACACGCATTCTTGCTCAAGACACTGGGCGTAAACCAACTAATTGTTGCAATTAACAAGATGGACGACAGCAACTACTCCGAAGCAGCATTCAAGGCTGCAAAGGAAAAGGCAGAAAAGCTGATCAAATCCGTCGGATACAAACTAGAAAACGTACCAATCATTCCTGTTTCAGGATGGAAGGGAGACAATCTAGTAAAGAAATCAGAGAACATGCCGTGGTGGAACGGCAAGACATTGCTCCAAGCATTTGACGATTTCCAAGTACCAGAAAAACCAGTCGGCAAACCACTTAGACTGCCAATCCAAGATGTCTACTCTATTACCGGTGTCGGAACAGTGCCGGTAGGTAGAGTCGAGACCGGCAAATTCAAGGCAGGCGACAAAATCATCATCATGCCATCTGGTGCAACAGGCGAAGTCAAATCAATTGAAACCCATCACACTCAAATGGAATCTGCAGAAGCAGGAGACAACATCGGCTTTAACCTAAGGGGTGTTGAAAAGAAAGATATCAAAAGAGGCGACGTAGTCGGACACCCCGACAACCCACCAAAGGCAGCAAAAGAATTCAGAGCACAAATCATAGTTATTCATCACCCAACAGCTATTGCACCTGGTTACACGCCAGTAATGCATGCTCACACCACACAGGTTGCCGCAACAATCACCGAATTTGAAGCAAAAATAAATCCAGCAACCGGTGCAGTTGATGAGCAAAATCCAAAATTCCTAAAAGTTGGTGACTCTGCGATTGTAAAAATCAGACCAGTCAGACCAACCTGCATTGAGACATTCAAAGACTTTCCAGAGTTGGGAAGATTTGCACTCAGAGACATGGGTGCCACAATTGCAGCAGGAATTGTAAAAGAAATTACTGAAGAATACAAACCCTAAAACCGGTCTTTATCTTGACTCAATCCGCCCGCATCAAACTTACAAGCACCAGCCTTCCCAAATTGGATGGTGTGTGTACTGAGATCATGGGCATCGGCAAAAAAACCGGCGTCAAAGTAAAGGGGCCAACACCACTTCCAGTAAAAAGATTGAATGTTGTAACACGGAAATCACCTTGCGGTAACGGAACCGAGACATATGAAAAATGGGAGATGAGGATGCACAGAAGAATAATCGACCTTAGTGCAGACGACAAAGCAATCAGACAATTGATGCGACTCAAGATCCCAGATGACGTCTACATAGAGCTATCGCTAAAGTAGCCTTAAATTACAGAGTCAAGACAAAACCTACATGTCAGAGCAACCAACCGAATCTGCACCGGCAACCGAAAAATTCGACGTAATTTACAAGTGTCTCCGATGCGGAACAAGCGTAACAAATTCTGAGCTAAGCAGGCTGCCTGAAATAAAATGCATATGTGGCTTTAGGGTCTTTACTAAAGTAAGACCCCCAATAGTCAAAACACTGCAAGCAGTCTAAGCTTTGTAGTCGTGGTGTCTTTGAAGATGTGTCCTCATGTCTTGCATGTTTGAAAAATTCTGGTTGCACGCCTTGCAGTCGTACGGCAGATCTTTCCCATGAATTATCTGCTTGTGTTGCATGAGTTCTTCGTCTGACAAAAATGTTCCCACAGTGCTCGCATTTGGCTTTCTTGAAGAGTTTCATTTGTGGGCCGCCTTTTGCTCATCCCAGCATTTTCTGCAAAGCTGGCCTTCTATCTTCCAGCTTGACTTTGGATTGTATCTAAAGAAACTAAGCCTTGTGCCACACACACTACAAAATTCTTTTTTCTGGTTGAACTCGATTTCTTTTTTATCAAAGCACGACTTGCAAAGCAGGCCTTCCATCTCCCATTGCCACCTTGGCTCCCAAAGATCTGTTATCTTTTGTTCGGTGCTGCAGCTGACACATTTTTGCTTGTACGTTCCAGAATAATACTGCTCAAGTGTTTTCATGTAGCAGTCCGTGCAAAGCGGGTACTGCAAGTTCCACTCCTTTTTTGGCCTGTGCTTATGCGTTGTTTCTTTATTGCATACGGTGCACACTGCAGGTTTTTTGCTAAATAGGCCCACAAATCTAATTGAGGGTATCATCTAAAAAATGTAATTAAAAACAAAAATTAGATCTCTTTTAGGATCTTCTCAATTGCCTGGCTTGCATTAACCATGCCGTTCAGCTTTGCAATCTCGGCAATCTTCTCATATTGCGCCGGTGTCATGCATACTGGCATCGTTCTTTTCGTCATGAGCGAACTTGGCTGTCTACTGTTATATCCTTTGCGTTGATTCACACGATCACATGAATAAAATATTTCAGCGAATACCGGTGAGTCACTGATGCCAAAACTACACCAGATCCTAGTAATAGGTAACAACGAAAACGGTTGCACACCTGAGCTTGAAAAACTCGCATACGAGGTAGGTCGCGAAGTAGCAAAATCAAACTCCGTACTGATCTCAGGCGGCCTCGGTGGCGTAATGAAAGCAGCATGCCGTGGTGCCAAGGATGCACACGGGCTCACAGTGGGAATAATCCCTCAAGACAACCCATCTTTTGCAAACGAGTACTGCGACATTGTCATCCCAAGCGGCCTTGGTCTTGCTAGGGACTTTCTTACGGCACTTTCCGCAGATGGCGTGATAGTCGTGGGAGGAGGTTCTGGAACACTCTCTGAGATGTGTGCCGCATATATGCACAAAAGGCCCATTGTGGCACTAAAGAACTCTGGTGGGATGGCCGCAAAGTTTGCAGACCAGTTCATTGATCACAGACAAAACGTCAAAATTGTTGGAGTAGATACGCCGCAGGAGGCAGTAGAGTACCTTCTAAGACATATTACTGCATAGACAGTAGTAAGGGATCCGGCTCGTAAAAGCCGCCGTACTTTTTTGCAAGCTCGTTTAGCTCATTTACGATGTTTTTTATTCCAAACTCCTTTGCAGTCTCAAAAATAGGTTTTTTTAGGCCAAGTCCGAGCTGTGCAGCTTTTTCAATTTCAACAATATCACTTGCTTGATTGGTGACAAGCCACGCAGCGTTGTTGAGGATGTTTGCCACAAGCTGGATTGGGTTGCATTTTTTTGCCAAATTTTCGTCGAGTTGGATCCGCTCGTACTTGTCATCAGAATACTTGTAGAACCCCTGGCCTGATTTCTGTCCAAGCTTTTTCTCATTGTAAAGCTGCTCTACTTGCGGATGCGGAAAGATCACTTTTTTGTCCCTGATTTGAAGCTCAACTGTCGCCTTGTGAATTACGTCTATGCCAGTAAAGTCCGCAAGCTCAAAAATTCCCATCGGAAATCCCATCTTGAATTTTACTGCAGAGTCTATCTCCTCAAATGTGTGTCCTTGCCTTTCTTTTAACCAACACGCCTCGTGGACAAGCGGAATGAAGAGTCGGTTCACTATAAAGCCGGGCACGTCTTTTTTGCAGATGACTGGTTCTTTTTTTACCGACCTGACATAGTTCACTGTAAGGTCAACTATTTCTTTTGCAGTCTTTTGGCCTGGGATTACTTCTACTAACTTCATGAGCTGCGGAGGATTAAAGAAATGAATCCCGATAAACTTGTCAGGCCTACTTGTAGTGTTGGCAATCTCCGTGATTGGGAGCGTGCTTGTGTTCGACGCAAATACCACTCTTTTGTCTGCTACTCTGTCTAGCTCAGAGTAGACCTTTTTTTTGAGGTCCATGATTTCTGGAACCGCCTCAATTACCAAATCTGCTGTGCTAACCGCTTCTGCAAGATCCACCTTTGTCTTGATTCTTGAGAGGATCGCATCTGATTCTGATTGTGTGATCTTTTCTTTTGAGACCATCTTTTCAAGGCTCCACTTGATCTTTTCCATTGCTTTATCGAGGAACTGCTGATCAATATCACGCAAGACAACATTGTAGCCTGACATTGCGTTGACTTGGGCTATTCCGTGGCCCATGACACCTGATCCAAGAACGGTGATGTTTTTAATCGACAACATCTTGCCAACTAAATTATCCTTTATATTTCGTGTCAATTTTTTTGGATGCCAATCATTGCAAAATATATGAGAGGTTGCGCCCCTCAAAGTAAGATGGATTGCATATTTTGCAAAATCATCCGGGGCGACATAAAGGCCAGAGTTGTCATGGAAACAGAGAATTCACTTGCGTTTCTTGACGCCTTCCCACTAACAAAAGGCCACACACTCGTGATTCCAAAAAAACACTATGAGAAAATTCAAGACATGAAATCTGACGACAACAAAGACCTCTTTGAAACAGTGCACAAAGTAATCGCAAAGGTAGACTCACTTACCGGTGCCACCCTGCTTGCTGTACACAATGGCAGGGATGCAGGGCAAGAGATACCTCATGTCCACGTACACCTAATACCACGCAGCCAAGAAGACTCCGCCTCTGCGGTTCACCACATGTTTACAAAGAGGCCCAAGCTCTCCGATTCGGAGTTTGATCAGATTCTCTCCAAGCTGAAAGCCTAGTAGGGGTATAGGCGCTTTCCAGTATCTTCTTCGTCTACGTTTATTGCCTTTGTGGGACATGTCTGTGCAGCATCCATTATCTTGTCTTGTTTTGCACCCTTTTGGTTTACGACGTGTGACTTGGGATTCATCTTTGAATGCTTGTCGACCCAAAATACTTGTGGTGCTATTGTTTCGCAGCTGCAGCACCCAATACACTTGCTGTGATCCACAT
>JBKBQK010000081.1:0-6166 GCA_046292705.1 Candidatus Nitrosotenuis sp.
TATTGCTTCAGCTAACAGATCGTCGCTTACCTGCATCTGTCTTTGGGGAGACAGTGTAAAGTACACGGAATCGACTCTATTTGCTCCTGCAGCTACTGCTCCATCGATTATGTCTGATGCCAAACTCATCTTTTCCGTTTCGACACGTATGATATTTGAAACGCTATATCCTATCAGTCTCTGTTTGTACACACCAGACACTTTGTCCTGGTACGATTCGTACACAGGGTAAATCGTTAGTTGTGAAGTGCTGATCTCATCGTCGGTGATGCCGACTGCTTTTATTGCATCAACGATCGCATTCATTTGTTCTGTGTTTGCATCAAATGCTTCCTTTGCTGTTTCTTTTTGTGTTTCAACTCCAAACTGTATGTTGACCAAGTCTGGATCAACAGAAGTGGTTGCAGTTCCTGTCACAGAGAGTGTCTTTTCTCTTGATGGAAATGGTGTCGGCTCGGTTGTTTGCGCTTGTGTCTCCACCCCTGCTGGAATCGCACCAAGCGAAAATGCCAACGCAAGAACAATTCCTGTCGCTACTGCGAGTGTTACTGTTTTGTTCATGTGTAGGATTAGAAGTGTTTGTTTATTACCTTTGATTAAAGTAGAATTTAATCGAAAAGTTTATGATTTGATTTTTGGTGCCATATGAATCTCATTGAAAAACCATGGGCTGCAGGGTTCTGTTAACTTACTAGAAAGTGTTAATATGACGTATCATATCACGCTTGATTTATGGACTATGCAGAAGACCCAGTTGGAGTAAACGACAAAATTGAGATTCTTTCTACAGATGATCAGAGAATCAAAGTAGTAGGCGAACTTTTAAGCTCAGATTCAAGTAGGATGATTCTAAAATTGTTATTCAATGACCAAATGACTGCAAACCAAATTGCGCAAAAAACAGAGATTTCCTTACCCTTAGTAATATATCATCTAAAGAAAATGCAAGAAGCTGGAATTGTCAAAGTAGCACAAACTGCAAAAAACACCAAATCACACGATATGAAATATTATACTGTAGACAAGTTTGCCATAGTCATTTTGCCGTCAAGCCTTACGGAGAAAGCAAAATCTAGCAAGTCGCTATTCAATTCATTTAACCGCATTTATCGTTTCGCAACAATAGGCGGTGCGGCAATTGCAGCTTGGTTCTCATCCCAATTCATACAACAAAATCAGCAGATAACCACATCAAATGAACGGGTGGGTCAAGCTGACATAATGATGGGAACAGAGGAGGCCGCACAAAAATCTCTTCAAGCTCCTGCACCACCTGCTACTGAAATGACACCATATGCGATGCAATCTGATGTGGCACAGACTGGAGAACCACTTACCGATATTTACATTTCAATAATTGTGACACTCGTAGTAGTAGTAATTGGCCTCATGGTTGAGAGGATACTCCGAGCGCGCCGAAAAGAGTAAAAATCACACAAATTCATTCCAATTATGATGTTGACCAATAAAGAGAAGGCATTGGTAGTGATCTCAAATGCAATTTCAGTATACTCAGTTTATGCAAAGAACCCACACACACTACCAAAAAACATGTCCATAATTGACTTTGTCTTAAAATCCATGCCTGATGAACTAAAAAAAGAGGTTTCGATGGATCTCATCGATGAGATCTTTGAGTTTGTCTCAAAAACACAAGCAGAGCTTTCATAAAGCCTCTAACTTAATAGTGAACAAAAGACCATGGCTTCGATTGCTACCCTTGGCTCACATTGCTCCCTCCAAGTTCTAAAAGGCGCAAAAGATGAAGGGTTCAAAACCATCCTTATCTGTGAAAAAAAGCGAGAAAAGCTCTACCGTAGGTTTGAATTTATAGACGATCTGATTTTGGTTGACTCGTTTTTAGAATTGCTTGATTCTAAATGCTCTAAGATCCTTGAGAAAAATAAAGCAATTCTAATTCCACATGGTACATTGATTGCACAAATGACTACAGAACAGATAGAATCAATTAAGACGCCAGTATTTGGCAACAGATGGATTCTCAAATGGGAGTCAGACAGAATGTTAAAAGAAAAGCTGATGGTCGAAGCAAAGTTAGACATTCCACCATCCATTTCCAATCCGATGCAAATCAAAAACCTGACAATAGCAAAAAGACACGGCGCGGCAGGAGGAAAGGGGTATTTTCTTACAACAAGCGAAGATGACTATAAACGAAAACGCGACAAGCTCGTGTCAAGTGGCCTCATAAAAGGAGACTCTGATTTGTATTTGCAAGAATACATTATGGGCGTTTTGGCGTACCTGCAATATTTTTATTCGCCACTAAATGAAGAGTTGGAATTTTTTGGAGTAGACAAAAGACACGAATCCGATATAGAAGGACTGGGACGAATTCCCGCACCTCAACAAATGAATATGGATTACATTTCCTCATTTAACGTGATTGGCAACAGCCCGATGGTGTTACGTGAGTCATTGCTAGAAGACGTGTACAACATGGGTGAAAGATTTGTTGAAGCATCGAAAAAACTGGTCAAACCAGGAATGAACGGGCCGTTCTGCATAGAAGGAGTTTATGATCAGGATGGTAAATTCTGGGCATTCGAATTTTCGGCAAGGATTGTTGCTGGTACAAACATCTACATGGACGGTTCGCCATACTCCGTTCTGTTGTACAAAGAGCCAATGAGTATGGGGAGAAGGATTGCGCGGGAAGTAAAAAATGCAATTAAAGCAAAGAAATTAGATAAAATTACTACTTAAAGACAGATTTTGTTCTAGAAAGAATCAACGCGATGGAAGATACAATACCCATGACTGCTACTGCTTCCAGTGGAAATTCTGGAATGACGCTGGTGCCAATTATCTCTACTTCTTCTGAACCAGATTTTATCGGAAACGTCATTGTCGGATCTCCGTTGCTGTATGATATGGTGTAATCAGTTTCAAGACCATCTACTAAAACAATAAACTCTCCATTTGTTGCGCTAAGTACTTCTGATGAAAATCCGATTTCAAACATAGAGTCAGTCACATCAGCAGTGCCAACTAGTAATGATGTCGATTCCTGATCTGCTTCCATTGCAATTACATTGCCATCAAGCTTATATCTGATGTCAAATGTTTTTCCATCCACTACGAGTTTGTATGTATCAGAATCAGCAAATGAAATCTGAAACCATGAAAGTACCATAATGCTCACAAGGGCGTAAAGATATTTTTTCAATATACACATAAACAGTATTTGTGCATATAGGTTTTTCAATAATGTTATTCTAAAATGTCTGAGTATTCATTATGGAAATTTTCCGTTTAGCTTCCATGATAATTCTGATTTTTCATCTGCAATGACGTTAAGCAGTTTTTGTTCCGCACTTTCGACTTTTTGCATGCTTTCTTGAGGGATTTTTTGCACACCAGAGCTGGTATCCATGAAGGGCAATGCAAACAATGATGCCACTGATATAATTATGCCAATTCCTATTACGGTAGCAATCTTGGATTTTGTGGAATACTGCATTTGATATCACTATTCACAAAAAAATCAAATTAATTATTAGTTGATCGTTTCAAACAAAAACGTTTTTGATTCCTAAATATCGAAGTGTGATTCTTAATTAAAACCAAATTTAATCAAAGATTATAATTCATTGATTCGTAGGTAGGAGAAATGAACAACAAATCAGCTTTGATAGTATTTGGGTTAGCCATATTGTTCGCCATACCTCACCAAAACCATATTTTTGCGGAACAAAACGCATGGATATTTTATGGAAAAGTGAAAATAGTTGGGCCCACTTGCAGGCGACGTAATTCGCACATTGATAAACAATAATGAGGTACAATTATCCACTCAGGCGCAAATGGAATATAGTATGCATGGACATCAAACCAATGAATTGTGCATTCAAACTGAAGCTACACTTTGTTTTGAAGGCATAGTGACGCAAGCAAAAAAATGTTATTGCACATAAAGTAGGTGACGAAATCGGAATAATATTGGATCTGAAAAACAAAAAAGAAGTGGTATCGTTTATTTCAGGAGTCATTTCTGGCGTTTCTCTGACAATCGATCTTTCAAAGATCACAATGCGTCTAAGCCTTCTGTCATATGACACAAGAAGGCAGTATTGGTGGTATCCAAAATGAAATAACGATCGATACAACAACATGGGAGCTAGCACAAAACGGCGATGTGATAAAATTAGATGCCAATTTGTTCAACACAACCTCAAGCACAATTAAAAAACTAAAATTTACCGATGCTGATGAAGAAAACTATTTTCCAGCGGAAGGCTCTGCAGCTTATTTCAGCTATTCTTTAAAAATATCTCAAGGTACTTTACAAAAAACAATAGTGTGGACAGACACGTCTGAAAACGTTCCAAAGACAGTGCTTGTAATAAGAGATGCAATTACTAGGGCAACACATATTGATTCGGAAGAATTGTCCCAAGTACAAATCGCAAAGGATTTTGTTGTGTCATCGCCCACATTACTTTTGATGGAATGCCAGATACTCTCAGAGTGTCTGATGAAGTGATTTTGGAATCATTTCCACTGCAATATGTTATTACAATTGGATTTACTTCGTTGCATGGTAGATATGGGGACAGCAGGCCAAATAGCAACCCAGGCGTTAACGCCGCATGTGATCATAGTCACAGTGGTGAAAAATGAGGTAGTTTCTACAGTAATTGATGGTAAATGGGACGGGCTAAACCAGCAAATATTGTAAAACTAGCTTAATTCAACTATGATTGCAGCCTTTTCTGCATCACTAAGTTCTTCTTGCACAGAGTTAATGATGTGTGAAGCAGAGGTAAGCCCTGAAAGATCTATTAATTTGAGGTTGTTTAGCACATAAACTTGAGGAGCAATATCGCTTGGCCTTGACTCCATAAAGTCGTCCAGTTCTTCAAGAACTGAAATTCTGCCTCCCTGAAATATTCTCCCATTTTTGATTGAGAGTTTTTGCCTTCCAAGCCTATCTAAGACAAGTATGTGGTGTCGATTTTTCTTGCTAAAGAGTTTCTTTTCTGATACATGTCCAATAAATACAAAATAATGATCAGTCTCATAACTCAGCTCGACTAACTCTTTACTTATTTCCATAATTCCACTTGCACGATTTAGTGCTTCATCGAGTGTGAACACATTTTTTGCATTGTCTGAACTATCTAGTTCTACATTACCGCTTGCAGATATTCTTAGAAGTGATTTTTCTGAGATATATTCACTGTTTATGACAATCGATTCCGGTACAGCACCTCTGTCGATCATCATGGCATGAATTTTTTTGTGTAGTTCTGAAATTTGTTGTGGGGTAGGGTTTGTAATGGTGTGCTCAATTTCTTCTTGAATCATAGAAGAAGCTACCCCAATTGACGATATTATTTCGGCATGTTCTGCTTTTTGATACTGAATGCCAAGTTGTTTTGCTACAAATGGGACAAGTACAGATGCCCCTCCACCACCTCCAATTATCTGGGTTTTTGATTTATCCATTTTGAATTCTTTGAGTATCTTTGATACGGTCTTTGTTATTTCAAATGAGGCAGTTTGGATTATTGACATTGCAGCTTCTGGGCCTGTAACCCCAAGCTCTCTACCCAAAATCTCCATTGCAATTTTTGCTGACGTCTGGTTGGCATATGAATAATCATTTTTATCTATCATGCCCAAGGCGTTTGCAGCACACGTGTTAGTTATTGCAAAGATTTCATTCTCACATTCTATTGCGACGTATGGTTCAACATCACTTTCTTTTGGTTTAACCATGATCAACTTTCCTTTCTTGAGTGTTTCCGCATCTGCAAAACAGGCATAACGCATGCCTG
Source organism: Candidatus Nitrosotenuis sp. (assembly GCA_046292705.1). GTDB lineage: Archaea > Thermoproteota > Nitrososphaeria > Nitrososphaerales > Nitrosopumilaceae > Nitrosotenuis. Next base: position 5,805 of record JBKBQK010000081.1, read on the forward strand.
CAATGTGTGCGCTTCTTGGACCTACTTTCCAGACTCGTTTGTCTTTGATTTTTATCATGCTCCCACCCGCTACACCCAAAATGCGCACATCCATTGAGCGGATACACGTTGGATGATCTTTAATCGTCACGTATCGAATTTCCGGTTTGCCATTTTTTATGATACAAATATTGGTGCTTGTCCCTCCGACTTCTATGAATATTCCATTTACAATCTTTAGATACAGTAACGCACCTGCCACACTGGCTGCAGGCCCTGAAAGAATGGTCAGAATTGGTTTTGTTCTAAATGTATCCATATTGGTTACGCCACCATCACCTTTCATTATCATTAATGGTGCTTTGATTCCGGCATCTCGAATT
>JBKBQK010000082.1:0-5863 GCA_046292705.1 Candidatus Nitrosotenuis sp.
CAGCTGAACCTCTTTTCATGAAACTAACCGACAACTCGTTTGTCCTCATCGACAATCCAAGCTCGCCTTGATTTTCTACTCTGAATTGGAGATCTTTTGCAAGGCTGGTTATTTTTTCAACGTCGATTTCAAATTTCTGGGTGGGCGTAATTGAGAATGTGCGTTTGCCCCTGTTTCGTCCACACAGTTCTTCAATTATCAGCTCCTGTTTTGGCGCCGATTCAGCTTTGCCGTTGCCACATACTGGGCATTCCTCTGCTCTAAATGTCCTAGTTGTGACAAAGTCAAGATTCTCAAGATCTATGTGGAGGATCTTGTCTGAGAGACCTGGTTTTTTGCCAATGATTATTTTGACTGCCTCGGCAACTTCCAGTCCTCCAACTATTGACAGTATGGATGGATGCACGCCCTCAATGCTGCATGTTGGCATTGCGTCCTCATCGAGTGCAGGAAACATGCAGCAATAACAGGCAGACTGTTTTGGCAAAATAGTAAAAACCTGTCCTGACACTCCCACCGCTGCACCACTCACAAATGGGATGTTTTTTTCAACACATGCCTTGTTGAGTGCATATCTTGCATTGACGCTATCTAGTGCATCAATTACTACGTCGCACCCTTCCACCGCATCGACTGCAGTATAATCATTAATTGAGATTGCAAGTGCCTCGATCTGTGTTTGCGGATTTAGCTTTTGTAGTTTCTTTGCTGCAACCTCGACTTTGATCTGACCCACATCTGATTCGTCAAACATTGTTTGGCGATGCAAGTTTGACAGTTCTATGACATCTCTGTCAATTATTCGCAGTTTCCCAACACCCATTGCGACAAGTCGCGTAGTAATTGGGTTGCCAAGTCCGCCTACTCCCACCACACAGACTTTGGCAGCTTTGAGTTTTAGCTGGCCTTGATAGCCTATCTCTTCTAGCATGATCTGCCTTGAGTACCTCTCCAGGTCCCTGCTTGAAAGCTCAGAGCCGCCGGCCACTGCAGGCAGGATGTATATTTCATCGCCGTCCTTTAGCTCTGTGTTCATGCCTCCAGAAAATCGCGCATTTTTGCCGTTGATGTAGATGTTGATTAGCGAGCGCGGTGTGCCGTCATCATTTAGGACCCGTCGCTTAAAGTCGTCACCCATGCTTTGAGATACCTGGTTGAACGAGTCTGCAAGCGAGTCTGCAGAAATCTGGAGTTTTTTTTCTCCGCCTCCCTTGTTTAGAACCGACGGGATTGTAAATGTGATGTTTGCCATTACTTTACCACCGCTGACACTGCAGCTAAATCCGCCCGTATCACCTGGGGTTTTGAGAGGACTTCCATAAGTGACTCTGTTGCTTTGAGGCCGTTTCCTGTCACATAGCAGATGGTGGTATCATTTTTGTCGATTTTGCCATCCTCTACCATCTTTTTGAGCACTGCGACTGAGACTCCCCCCGCCGGCTCTGTAAAGATTCCCTCAGTTTTTGCCAAAAGCAAAATAGCATCAAGAATTTCTTTGTTGCTTGATTCTTCGGCGTAGCCATGGTATTGCTTTAGCCTTTTGAGTACGTATCTACCATCGCCGGGATCTCCAATTGCAAGGCTTTTTGCTATTGTGTCTGGGTTTTCAACCGGAGTTACTTCCGTTGCATTATTTTTGAATGCGTCAACTATTGGCGCACAACCAACCGGCTGTGCCGCATGGACATGCATTGCAGATACGTCATCTAGTAATGATACACTCTGCAGTTCCTCAAATCCTTTGCAAATAGCGTTGAGCATTGCGCCGCTTCCAACCGGCACTATGAGCTGATCCGGCACCTGCCAGTCCAATTGTTCTGCTACTTCATACGCAAGTGTCTTTGAGCCCTCCACGTAGTATGACCTCATGTTGATGTTGACGACTCCAATTCCTTTGCTGTCTCCGATTTGAGCTGCAATCCTGTTTGCGTCGTCATATGTCCCATCCACTGCGATAAATGTGGAGCCATACGCCAGAGCTTGGGCTATTTTTGCGTGCTCTATATTGCTTGGAGCAAAGACGTAACAGGGGAACCCTCCTTTTGCTGCATGTGCAGCAGTAGCAGACGCCAAGTTTCCAGTAGAAGCGCACCCTACTGCGGAAAGGCCAAACTCCTTTGCCTTAGACACTGCGACGCCGGCAGGCCTATCTTTGAATGAAAAAGTCGGATTTACAGAATCGTTTTTTATGTAAAGGTTGTCCAGTCCTAATTCTTTGCCAAGTTTTTCAGCCTTGATGAGCGGCGTCATACCTGCATGAATACTTATAATGTTTGACTTTGATTCTATTGGGAGCAACTCCAGGTATCTCCAGTATGTGTGTTCTCTGTTTGCAAAAGTGTTTTTTGAAATAGAAGGGAATTTGTATTTTACATCTAGCGGTCCAAAACATTCATCGCAAACATACTTGAATGTGGACTCGTACTCTTTTTTGCACTCCCTGCATCGCAGTGATGTCTTTGTCATCAAAAAATCGCCGCAAGATGCATAGTTAAAATGTCCTAATATCAAGTTTAGTATTACTTAATTTCTGAGGCTAAAAATTTAATAATAGTTAACTGGGATTGAAGCACCTACGCAGAACTATTTTGCGCAAGGTTTTTTATCTTTTTTTTAAATGAAGTTTGCTAATGAAAGCCAAGATAATAGGTATTTCGTTAATTGGAGTAATTTCTGCTGCACTCATAGCAGCAATACTTTTTGTGGGGCCAATCGATGTTGCAAGACCAAAAGAACGAGTAGACGAGTTTGAAAATTGGAATAGATCAGGGCCCTTTGCCATAAACAAGTACGAGTACAAGCTGGGCGAAAATATCTTCATAGCAATTAATAACCTTCGACCAGGAGACATTGGGAACATGGTTTTTCTTATGCCAAATGCCACCAGAACGTACATTTCAATACCTTTTGATGCGACTGCAAAGCCTGGCTTTAATCAGTATTTCAAACCATCAATATCCAAAGCGCGCAATATTTGTAGTGTCGATGATTTAGTTGGCGAGTGGACAGTCGTATTCAAGGGAACTAATTACACTCCACTAAAATTTAGAATCATAAATCAAACCATTCCAGGGGATGAAACCCTCTTCCAGCGAGTCTGCTAGTCAAGCTTGTTGTGAAAGCAAACCCGTTGGCCTGTGTGACATGCAGGTCCTGACGGCACCACCAGATATATGAGTGCGTCAGAATCGCAATCAACTAATATTTCTTTGACTTTTTGTGTATTTCCCGATTCTTCGCCTTTCATCCACAATTTGTTTCTTGAGCGGGACCAAAACCACGAGTTGCCAGTTTTTTTCGTCAATTCCAATGATTCCTTGTTTGCATACGCCAAAGTAAGAACTTCTTTTGTGTTGATATCTTGGACTATTACTGGTACAAGGCCGCCGCCCTTTGCAAAATCCAAGTCATCGAGAGTTTTTTTCATGTTTTTTGGAGCAGTCTTTTCTTTATAATCTTACATCGACATTATTGTCTTTTAGATATTCTTTGACCCTGTCTACGGAATGAGATTCATAGTGGAATATGGAGGCAGCCAAGGCTGCGTCAACATCTGTTTGTTTGAAAACATCAAGCATGTGTTTTGGCTCACCACATCCGCCAGATGCGATGACAGGTATGCGCACCGAGTTAACTATGGACTTTGTCAAAAGCAGATCATAGCCGTCCTTTGTGCCGTCTTTGTCTATACTTGTAAGGAGGATTTCGCCTGCGCCGAGTTGCTGGACCTTTTTTGCCCACTCTATGGCATCAAGCCCTGTTCCCTTTTTGCCGCCGTATATGAACACCTCAAACCAAAAGCTTTTGCCGCCTTGTGTGAAGATGTTTTTTCCTGCAGCTGTGTTGTAGTTTCGCTTTGCGTCGATTGCAACTACTACACATTGTTTGCCAAACAGCTCCATTAATTCGGTAATTATTTGTGGATTTTTGACTGCCCCTGTATTGATTGCCACCTTGTCTGCACCACAAAGCAAGATGTCTCTGGCATGCTGCAGTGTTTTGACTCCTCCACCCACCGTAAATGGAATGTCAATTACTTGTGCAACTTTGGATACCAGTGAGCGAATTGTTTCTCTTTGTTCCTCAGACGCAGTAATGTCCAAAAATACAAGCTCGTCTGCTCCTTCCTCGCTGTATTTTTTTGCCAAAAGAACCGGGTCTCCTGCATCCTTGATTGATTCAAAGTGGAGCCCCTTTACCACCCGCCCGTTTGCCACATCAAGGCATGGAATTATTCTTTTTGTGAGAGTCAAGCCAGCTTCTTTGCCTCCTGAATTGATATCTTTCCATCGTAAAGTGCTTTACCCACTATGACGCCGTAAGCATTGCATTCTTTTACTTTGCTAATGTCTTCTGGCCCAGATATACCACCGCTTGCAATGACGTTCTTTGCTATTTTGCACGCCTCAGCGAGAGTTTTTGTGTCTGGGCCCAAAAGTGTCCCATCACGGGACACGTTTGTTACCAAAAACTCTGTAAAGTCTTTTTCAGCAAACCCGGAAAGTGCCTCAAGTAGTTTTGTTGTAGTTTGTTGCTGCCAGCCATTTATTACAATTATTCCATCGTTGTGATCCACAGATATCACAATCCTATTGCTGCCAAATTTTTTCATCAGCGATTTGGCAAGCTCTTCATTTTTGAACGCAACAGTTCCAATCACTGCCCTGTCTGCAAAGTCTAGTGCATTGTTTATGAGATCCTCTGTGCGCAATCCGCCTGCCACCTGAACCGGAATAGACACTTCTTTGGTGATTCTTCGTATCAACTCAAAGTTGGAGCCTCTTTGCAGTGTGGCGTCAAGGTCTACTATGTGCAGCATGTCAGCGCCGTCTTTTTCCCACCTTTTGGCAATTTTCTTTGGATCGTTGCTGTAGACTGTTTTGTTTTGGGGTTTTCCCTGCACCAGTCGCACCACCTGGCCATCCATGAGATCGATTGCTGGAATTACTTTCACTTTTTGCACTCTCGCAGAAAGTTTTTGAGCATAAGTGAGCCCACCTTGCCTGATTTTTCTGGGTGAAATTGCGTTCCAAAGAGATTTTTTTTGTTGACCACTGCTGGGACAGCAATGTCGTAATCAGAGTCTGCAACTATGATGTCTGGATTTTTTGGTTTTACCCTGTAAGAGTGAACGAAATAAACCCACGACGAGTCCGGCACTCCATCCAGTAACGGATTTTGCTTTTTGATCTTAAGGCTGTTCCATCCCATGTGCGGGATTTTGAATTTGTTTGGCAGAAGGACGACTTCGCCTTCCATTACTGCCAGCCCATTTTCTTTTCCTTCCTCACTTTTTTCAAAGAACATCTCCATTCCAAGGCAGATCCCAAGTACTGGTATCGTATCTTTGACATAATCAGTAAATGATTTGCTGGAGTAATCCCTTATGCTTCGAATTGCCGGATCAAAGTTTCCAACTCCGGGAAGCAAAAGACCCGAGTAGTTGTTTGAAGCATCAAAGTTTGTTATTACGTCTACCTGGGCGCCCTGTTTTTCAAGTGCGACTTTGAGGCTGAATATGTTTCCTGCACCGTAATCGAAAATTGCTACCTTCATCTACATGGAACCTTTCGTACTTGGAATTCCTTTCTGTTTTGCATCTTTGCTTGCCGCAATTCTCAAGGCGACAGCAAGTGATTTAATTGCTGCCTCGATTTTGTGGTGGTCGTTTTCTCCGTATCTGACATTTACGTGTATGCAGCTGTTGATGTTTTGCGCAAGCGATGAAAAAAAGTGTTCAATGTCTTCTTTTGACACTCCTTCGATTTGTGTTCTTTTAATTGAGAGGTTAATCTTGTTGTACGGCCGCCTTACAAGGTCTACTGATGCTTCCGCAAGTGATTCGTCCATTGGCACCGATGCG
>JBKBQK010000083.1:0-5766 GCA_046292705.1 Candidatus Nitrosotenuis sp.
TGCCAACATCTTTGAAGAATTTAAAAATCTTATTCATGGTTTGTTTTAGTATTTTGAATTAAGGTTATCCTTTACAGATTCGACTTGCCGATTGACTGACCACTTACCGGCGATTTGCTTCTTACATTGAAAAATTGCAAGGTGTTAATTTTCACCCCTTGATTACCTGGCAGAACTCAATTTAGTCAGATTTAAGTAACAAAAACACCAAGTAATTCCATGTGTGAAACCCTCGATGATATTCACGCCATGCAGCTTGCAACAGTAATTGCAAAGATGCGAAAAGAGGTAAAAAAGGAAGAAAAACCCATTCCAGCTGTGGCTTGATTCCTTTTCAAATTTTTGTTAGATCACTACTGTTGTTTAAAAAAACTAGCACATAATCAAATTACTTTTAAGCTAAGCTTAATTAAGGTAAAGTACCGTACCATACGGTATGAGAGCGCGTCTTACATACATCCCGCTGGAGGTAGCAGATCAATTAGGCGACTTTATCATAACGCGTGACGAGCAGATCATGGACGCAGTAAAGGCAAGAGCCCGTGACTACAGCATGCTCTCGCTTTTGAAACTATTATATCAATTAAACTGCGGAGCCATGAATTTTTCAGATCTGTACACCAACTCAAAGATAAGGATGAAGAGATCGTTTTTGAATTACTTAAAGTTGTGTCTAGACTATGATTTTGTAAGAAAAGAGAGTGTTGGCCCTTCTGTAGTTTACTCTATTACAGAAAAAGGCAGAGTTATGTTGAATTTGTTCTTGCAGAAAAGTAATTAATTAGTTCAAAAAACCAAAAACAGTGCGACGCATTTTAGAAGACCACGTCCATGAGATAAAAAAGATCAATTACAAAAGTCCGATAATTTTTGCAGGGTTCGTAGGTGCAGGACTTGCCGGTCCACTGGCAATAGGATATTTGAGTGAAAAGCTTAGAATGCAGGAGATAGGATTTCTGCGCTCAAAGTACCTCCCCCCTTCGACAGTATTCATTCAGGGTAGACTGCGACACCCATTTCGATTTTACACAAACAAGAACGGAACTATCTGCGCAGTAATTTGTGAAGTGACATTGAGGATGGACGGCCTAAATAGTATCGCATCGACTATTTTGGACTGGGCTGAAAGCAAAGGGACAAAGGAATTGATAATTTTGGACGGTGTCGCAAGTGACGAACATGACAGTAAAACATTCTGTGCAGCAGAAGAAGACCTGTGCAGAATAATGTCAGAGAAGGGAATAAACATGATATCGCAAGGATTCATCACTGGCATCCCCGGAAGTATTCTCAATGAGTGCATAATACGCAAGATTCGAGCAATCACCCTTTTGGTAAGAGCAAACCATGCAAGCCCGGATCCACTCGCTGCAGCCACTCTGATTGACTCGATAAACAAAGTCTATGGCCTCAATATAGATACGACTGATTTGAAAAAAGAAAAAGAAAAGATTGGAATAGAGTTCAAAGAATTATCGGAAAAATACAAAGAGCACCGCCAAATCGATTCTGGGATGTACATGTAAAAAGGTCTTTTAATGCGTCAACAAAATTCTGATCAGATGGCTTTAACCTATAAGCAGGCAGGCGTAGATGTAAAAAGCATAAAGAAGAGCCAAAGTACAATTGGCAGGATCATTGCGTCGACCCACCGCCTGCAAAAAGTAAAGAGTGGTTTTGGGCATTATGCAGGACTTGTAGAGATTGACAAGTCTAGACTGCTGGCAACTCATACCGATGGAGTAGGCACCAAAGTCCTAATTGCAAACATGCTAAGAAAATACGACACAATAGGAATTGACTGTGTCGCCATGAATGTTAATGACATAATATGCATTGGTGCCACACCGATATCGTTTGTGGACTATATTGCTGCAAACCAAAACAAGCAAGCAATTTTTGCCCTAATAGCAAAAGGACTGGCAGATGGCGCAAAAAAAGCAGGAGTTCCAATAGTGGGCGGCGAGACTGCCATAATGCCAGACTTGTTTGCTGAAAAAAAATTCGCGTTTGATCTGGCAGGGATGGTCGCAGGCCTTGTGCAAAAAAATAAGCTCATACTTGGCTACAAGATCAAAGAAAACGATGTAATAGTTGGAATTTACAGTAGTGGGCTCCATTCAAATGGATACTCCCTTGCGCGAAAGGTTCTGCTAAAAAAATATTCAGTTGATGACAAGATAAGTGGAATTGGAAGACTCGGTAACGCATTATTGATGCCAACTGAGATCTATGTCAAGCCAGTTCTTGAGATAATCAAAAAATGCCAGGTACACGGACTTGCAAACATAACTGGAGGTTCATTTACCAAGCTTCTGCGGCTAAAAAACACCGGATATTCGCTTGATCAATTGCCTCAACCGCCAAAGATAATGCAGTTGATTGAAGATTTAGGTGTGAGTGGTGACGAGATGTACAAGACATTTAACATGGGAATAGGATTCTGTGTGATTTTGCCAAAAAATGACGCAGGGCGAGTCATTGAGATTTGTAAAAAGCACAAACTCAAAAGTCAAATCGTAGGTTCAATTACAAACAAAAGAGGCGTTTTTGTCAATTCACGGAAATTGGCATAGTTAGACAAAACCTTTCATCATTTTTAATTAAATACTTCCTTATATGAGCACAGTGGGAGATAATTGATTTGGAGCCACATTTTGTTTCCGTCGTAATTAGTGTCTGCGTGTTGCTTTTTGCTGCAAAACTGATGGCCGAATTATTTGTCAGATTAAAGTTGCCAATTGTTTTGGGCGAGTTAATAGCAGGAATGATCGTAGGCCCTTTTGCAATAGGATCACTCATCGTCATTCAGGGCGAGGCACTACTGCAGTTAAATCAAGAAGTAAAGATACTTGGTGAGATTGGCGCAATCGTGATTTTGTTTATAGCTGGATTAGAAATGACGCCAAGAGAATTTATCAAAGGTGGAAAGGCATCATTTACAGTTGGCACACTTGGTGTGATTGTGCCATTTTTTGTTGGATTTTTTGTTTTTCAGTTTTTTGGCTTCCATGCGTTTCAAGCAATGCTTGTGGCCACTGCGTTAACCGCAACCAGCATAGCTATTTCTGTTCAAGTGCTCTCAGAGTTTGGCAAGCTAAAAACGCCTGAGGCCAGATTGATAATAGGAGCTGCAGTAGTTGATGATATTTTAGCAATTGCAGTCTTGTCAATAGTCACATCAATTGATCCTGCAGTGGCAGAAGTTGACGTCATAGAAATTTCGTTTACCATCTTCAAAGTGCTTGGATTCTTCGCAACCATGGCAATTGCTGCTATATTCATCATTCCTCGCGTCGTAGGATCAAGACTCTGGAAGGCAGGAGGTGCAATAGAAGGTGTCGTTACGGCTGCGTTTTTTGGCGCAGCTGGAGTTGCCGCCTCCATTGGACTCTCCCCCATACTGGGTTCATTTGTAGTAGGCATGGCGTTGGCATCAACGAAAGTATTTGAACGTGTTGAACACTACATAAGCAAATTAGGTCTCATTTTCGCACCGTTGTTTTTTGCAATAATTGGAGCCCAAGTAGACTTTAGAGGAATAAATGGTGAGATTCTCATAATAGCCGCAGTAATAATTAGTGTAGCTGTTGCAACCAAATTGATTGGATGCGGCCTTCCTGCCTTGCCATTCCTCAAAAACAAAGCTCAATCAAAACGTGTCGGAATTGCGATGATATCAAGAGGGGAAGTTGGATTAATTGTTGCCGGCATTGGTTTATCGAGTGGCGTTCTGACCTCAAATGTATACTCTACAATAGTGATAATGGTGGCAGTCACAACCATCATCACCCCAATATGGCTCAAGATGGAGTATAGAAAAGAGCTACAACAAAATCCGCCGACATGATCGCACCTTTTCATTTTCCTTGAAAAATGTTAAATTAGACTAAAAATTTCGAGCATTATTGGCTGAAGAATTTGTAGATATGTGTGCCGTCTGCAAGCAAGGCGTTCCAAAATCCGACATGGTTTATCAAAAAGGCAAAGTCTTTCACTCTCAGTGTTTTACAGACCATGGCAGTTCCTTTACTGCCCCAAACTCTGAAATTGCACAGCTTAGTGCAAGAACCAGAATCGAGCTTGTGCAGCTTAAGAATATGAAAGCAAGATCCGAGCTTGAAAAGCAGTTGGCCAAAACACAGAACACACAAGCCAAGAAAAGCAGTAAGAGGACGAAAACCAAGAAAAGCTCAAAGGCAAAAAGAAAGCTAAAGTCAGCCAAAAGGCATGTAAGAAAAAGCAAGAAAGCAAAGAAAAAACCCAAACGACGCCGATAGATGGTTTGAACGAATTTAAATCCAAATAGGTACTGTCATACATTGCAAAACACCATATTTGAAAAGGCATGTCATGAGATCTCACATGGTTTACTTACTATCGAATCACCTACAAAAAACCAAATAAAATCTCAGATCAAGAAAATCTGTACAAAATATGCACTCGAAAGATTACCAAGAAATTCTGAAATTCTAGCAACAGTTAGCGGCAACGATTACTCAAAACTACAAAAGATTTTGATAAAAAAACCAGTCAAGACTGCATCTGGAGTTGCAGTGATTGCATTAATGCCGATGCCATATGCTTGTCCACATGGCAGGTGTACATATTGTCCTGGCGGAATTAAATTCAATTCTCCAAACAGCTACACGGGAAATGAACCAGCCACCATAAACGCCATTGAAAATGAATACGAACCAAAAAAACAGATTGTCTCCAAGATTGAAAAACTCATCTCTTACGGTCACGACCCCACAAAAATGGAGCTAGTCATAGTCGGCGGGACATTTCTTTTCATGCCAATCCAATACCAAGAGAATTTCATAAAGTCATGCTACGATGCGCTAAACGGTTTTGTGTCATCTAATTTAGAAGAGTCTAAGAAAAACAACGAGGTTGCAAAAATTCGAAATGTTGGATTCACAGTAGAAACAAAACCCGATTACTGTAAAAAAGAGCATGTAGACATGATGCTAAACTACGGTATCACCAGAATTGAGATCGGTGTTCAAAGTCTTCAAGAAAGAGTCTACAAGATAGTCAATCGTGGTCACACCTATCAAGATGTAGTGGAGTCTTTTCAAATCTCAAAAGATGCTGGCTACAAGCTGGTCGCACATATGATGCCAGGACTCCCCACAGTTAGCCCGCAAGACGACATAGAGGATTTTAAAAAATTATTCACCGACGAAGAGCTAAAGCCAGACATGTTAAAGATCTACCCATCTTTGGTGTTACAACACACACCATTATACCAACAATACCTACAGGGCCAATACAAGCCATATTCTGATGATGATATGATACGAGTTTTAATTGAAGTCAAAAAGATGGTTCCAAGGTGGGTAAGAATTATGAGGGTTCAAAGAGAGATCTCCCCTCAAGAGATCATCGCAGGCCCAAAGTCAGGGAACCTGCGCCAAATTGTGCACGAAAATCTCAAAAAACAAAGGCTCTCGTGCAAATGCATCAGGTGTAGAGAGATAGGATTTTCCAAAGAACCGCACAGAGAGTTATTTTTGCATAGAGAGAACTACACATCGTCTGGAGGCGATGAGGTCTTTTTATCGTATGATGATTCTGCAGACAGGATTTACGGGTTTTTGAGACTTAGAAATCCCAGCAGCAAGATTCGTTCCAACTGATACTGAAATATATTATATACCAATTTCTTTTGAAAGAACAACCTCTGGAACTATTGTCATACCAACTACATCTGCTCCCATTTTTTTGAAAGCTTTTATTTCAGAAGCAGTTTCAAATCTA
>JBKBQK010000084.1:0-5603 GCA_046292705.1 Candidatus Nitrosotenuis sp.
GCTTCGAAATATGTGCCTACTGGAATTGAAGGTATACTATCTCGTAATAGAGTCTTGACTTGCCGTCGCTATTTACCATCTCCAGTGTCCAGACGGAGTCAGGAATCGCTTCGCCTTCAGACTCTGGCGAAATTGAGAATTTTTCAAGAAGTGCAGTGTGTCCTGAATACATTACCTTGTAGTTTTGTATGCCGACTGTCACTACTTTGTATTCGCCTTTAGTCGATTCGGAGACAAGACAGTCGGTGTCTTGGCCTATTATGCATTGGCCCCCCTCATTTGTTATCTTGAGGTCTATAGTAGTTTCTGAACCCCTTGATGTAAAGAGTGAACCTTGGAGTATTACGGGCGCTATTGTCTGCTGGTTCTTTGTTTGTGCAAACAAAGGCACGTCAACTATTGCGTCCGTGATTCGGTTAAACTTTTCAGAGATTTTTTGCGGCTTTGCCTGCACTGCCTTCTTTTCAATAATCTTGAATGGTTTTGTGAAGGTACCAAAGTCGGTGTCTGCTTTTATGACATAGTTTCCTAGTGCTGCGTTTGTAGGCAGTTTGTAATCGTGTGAGTAGATTCCGTTATTATAGCTCCTAGCGATGTCGATTTTTTTACCTCCAAGTCCGCAGTAAAAGTTGCCGCAGTTTATTTTCGTGTCTTCTTCTGGAATCACTACCAAGTCAAGTGAATTCAAAAAGATGACTTTGTTTGTAGAGCCTGAGATGTGAATTGTCTCACCTGGCAAATATTCTTCTTTGTCGGTCGTAAGTGTAAGTGTCAACTTGCCCGTATCAGTAAGTGGGGTGTTGTTTTTTACTTCAAACGTAGTATCTGCTCTAATCCCTTTGTAAACTGCTGTGACTCTGTATTTGCCATCTTTGAATATTGTCAGTGGGAGATCATATGTTGCTTCAAAATGTCCTGCGCTATCAAAGTCTAGCTGGGACGCATAGAGTTCTTTGTTGGCCCACGTCTTTACTTGGACACTGACGCGGTCTGGGATCACACCACCGGTGGCAGTAGAGCCTTGTTGTCTTCTGATTGCCTCACCAGTTTTTGTGAGTTTTTCTCCCGACGCGTATTGGTCTCTGTCGGTTCTCACCACGTGTGGTTTGATTTCAAGTGTGTCTGTGGCCGGATTCTTTGATACCTTGAATACGAGCTCCAATGTCTGCGACGATGCAATTACAGATATCTTGTAGTTTCCAAACACGCTGGGGCGTGGCTGTCGTGGGTCTCTAATGTCTGCAAGATCAAAGTCTTTTTGTGGTATGTCCCAGCTCCAAGAGAATGTAGATGAATCAATCTTGGCTCCTGCGTTGACCGTCTTTCCGTCCGGTTTGGTCAAAATTATCTTGACTGCAGACTGTCCTGAAAGTAGTTTTCCGGTAAGCGTGACTTTTTCACCTAACCCGTAAATCGTCTTATCCGTGCTTGCAATTAGCTGTGTATTTGTAGTATCCAACACACTGGTGACTGTGAACATAGTTGAGGCCATTTTGCCGTCGTAAGTTGCCTTGACGATGTATGCGCCAGTCTTGAAGGTGGACGGATTTAGCACCGTTTCAATTTTGTAGTTCCCTGCTGTGTCAGGTATTGCAGAAAAGCTGTACGTGGCCGCCGTGCTTTCACTTCCCAATCTTTGTTTTTTGTCAAGCGAGATAATTGAAAGTGGTTTTCCGCTTTCGTCGGTAATTGAAACTTTAACTGGGATTGCCTCGTACGAGGTGCGTGTCTTTGGGATCACATGACCAGTTATGGTCAGTTTTTCTCCAGACACATAATCTGGTTTATCAGTTAGAACATACGTATCATCTTTTAGGGGGATAAACTCTTCTGGATTCTCTACTACTTTGAAATACAGTACGGCACTTCCAAACTCCTTTGATACTGTAACGCGGTAGTCGCCAAGTCGGAGTCGGTCATTTGGAATCTTTAGTTCGTACTTGAAGCTGCTGTCTCCTGCAAGATTTACCTGATCTCTAATTTTGAGCGCGTTCTTGGCAGTATCTTTTCCTATTGCTGCGAGGCTCGTTTGCAGTATTTCTACATCAAGTGCGACTACGTGTTTGTTGCTCCTGCCAGTTATCAGTACCGTGTCGCCAAGACCATATACTTTTTTGTCGGTGTTTAGAACTATGTTTTCTGCATCCTTGATGTCTTTGAGAAGATCAAACGTTGTTTCTGCGTGTTGTTTTCCATAGTCGGCAACTATGTTGTATGTACCATAGACTGGTTTTACCGTAGTCATAAAGATCCTGCCTGAAAACTTGCCGGAAGGTGTAGGGAATAGCTTGCCAGAGAAGACTTGTTTTCCTTTTGGATCATATACTGCATAATCGAGGCCGGCAAGTGGGATTATCTTGTTTGTAGTAGCAGAGATTTCTACTCGCTGTCCTGGCATGTATGATGGTTTGTCAGTTGAGACAATAAGCTCTGATTCCTGTTGTTCTTCTGTGACTACTGCTTTGTCCCCTACTATGAACAAGGCTGTGTCATCGGCCTCACCGTATGTTGCAGTTACAATGTAATTGCCTGCACTAATTCCCAAGACTTTATCGAGTTTTATCTGAGTCTTAAATTGCAAGTTTAGATCCGGATAAAGTGTGAATTTTTTATCATAACTGCCGGGGCCGTCAACATAAATTGTTATTTGTTGTTGTGTAAAGTACGGCTTTTCTTGATAGACACGTTTTGAGACATTGCCAGAGATTATCGCAGTCTCGCCAAAGATGTAGTTTCTTTTGTCTGCATCTACATAGATGGTAAGTGCTCCAGATCCTGCTCTTGCGGATTCAAGTTTTCCGTTTGAAGAGCCAGCAGATGATGTTCTAAAGATCCAATCACTTGATGTGTTGGAATCTACACCATCAAACTTTCGTTGCCATGATGAAAAGTCATTTTTTTGGTCGGTGATGACTGGCGTCTCGTCAATTATTTTTCCTGTGCTATCTCTGAGTTGTACTTTCTCGGAAACATCAGTAAACCACAAACTAGTATAAGAATAGATCAAAAATTGATCAGGCATTATTGTAGTGCCAACTGGAATTGTCAGCGTCTTTTTTGTGACAGTGGTGGATGCAATTTTCCACCCCCCAATATCTACAGATTCACTTGTCGGATTGTACAGTTCTACCCATTCTGTGATTGATTTTGCATCATCGCCTGCAGGGTTTGTATCAATTTCGTTGATTACAACATAGTCTGCAAGCTGAGCGTGTGCACTAAGAACCCCAATGAAAAGTAAAGTTGCAAATATACCAGCTAGGGGCAAAGTTCTCATTTTTTACCTATATTTTTGTGGTTCTAGATGTCATTTTAGAACTAAATTGAGCAAAAGTTGAGCAAGTTGTGAGCTTGAGGTGCATTTACAGAAAGAATGGTCTTTTTCATTAAAAAATGATGCGTATCATTTGTCACAGTTTGGGCACTTTCCTCTCATTATTTTGGCACCGCATTGGGCACAGATACCTTCTGGAATTTCCTTTGAGATAGACACCTCTCTTCGTCCAACGTAGACTTTGACTCCAACGTAGATTCCCACCGCAATTATTACTGAATAAATCAGTGGCAGCCCTGTTCCCAAAAGTCCGATCATAAACAAGAGAACTCCGCCAACTAAGAGCAGGTCACGTTTTTGATTTTTCAATTACGTTTGGATTTATGTTGCAGATTAAAAGTATTAAGTAAATGGGATTGGCAGGACTCGAACCTGCGACCTCAGGCGCCCAAGACCCGAATCATACCAAGCTAGACCACAATCCCAATGTGTTGCAGCTTTTTCTCCCCAATTTAAGCCTCATGCGAAAAAATATGGCTTCAATCATCATGATTTTAATAATATACAGAATCACTGCAACCATTGCAAATCTGTGATTATGTCAAGGCCGGCAAAATAGCTGCAGAAGTACGCGAACTTGCAAGAAGAAAAGACTGGGTTGGAAAAACTCTTTACGAGATTTGTGAGTCAGTTGAAAGTGAGATCAAAAACCGTGGTGGCAAGTGCGCTTTCCCAGTAAACGCAAGCCTCAACGAGTTGGCAGCACATTACACTGCAGAGCCAAACGACCCCAAAGTCTTGACAAGCTCAGATCTCATCAAAATAGACCTTGGCGTGCAGATAAACGGCTTCATTGCAGACACTGCTGTTAGTATTTCATATGATCCAGAATTTGAGGCATTGGTGCAAACCGCAGAAGAAGCGCTCAGAAATGCAATGGCCATGGTAAAGGAAGGAACCAAATCAAGCGACATTGGCAAGATTATAGAAAAAACAGTAAAGCAATATGGCTTCAAGCCGATTGCAAATCTTTCAGGTCACTCACTTGAACAATACACCATACATGCTGGTAAATCGATTCCAAACATGTGGTCGATTGGTTCATTTACATTATCGGCAAAAGAGGCGTACGCGTGCGAGCCTTTTGTGACCACCTCTAAAGGGCTAGGCTTTGTGCGTGAAGGTAAGATAAAAAACATCTTCGGCCTCGTCTCCAGAAAAAAAACAAAAAATGAAAACGCAAACAAACTTGTAGATCTCATCTGGGAAAATTACAATTCACTTCCCTTTGCACTCAGGTGGATAACAAAAGACCATGACGAAAGAGAAGTACGACCTTTACTTGATGAGCTTATCAAAAATAAAATAGTCAGAGCATATCCTGTTTTGATTGAAGCAAACCAGCAGCGCGTCGCTCAGGCAGAGCATACATTCATTCCAACACCAACTGGCGCACTGGTCACTACTCTGTAGGCTGTCCAAAGATCTTTGCGATATTCATCGTGGCTTTGCATTTTACGCATTCCGATGCTGTCGCAAAAAGGCAATCCCCTTCTTTGAATTTTCTTTTTACTTCGTTTTTGCAAGACTGACATCGTTCAACTGTGTACGCAATCATTGGTTTTTCTTTTTTGCCAAACATCATTGCGGTACACCCAATGTGTTTCCCACACCTACCACCAAAACGGTTTGACCTGGCGTGGTATTTTCTAAGATGATCTGACGTATTTGCGATTCTACTTCATCTGCTTTGTCTGCTATCTCTTTTGTCATAAGCGTGATTGCTTCTTTTACTGATTGTTTTATTACAAGTGCGTAAATTGGAATGTTGTTTTTTGTAGCTATTTCTTCTATTTGGAATCTGTCTGTACCAATTCCACCAATTGCTGCACCAAATCCTTGTGCAACAGAACCAGAATCCTCACCTTCCATCTTTAGTGCCGCATCCACCATAATGATTATGTTTGGTGGCTTTTCTGCCACAAGCATCTCGACTGCATCGCCGGGCCTTCCCACGGTTGCTGCCGGGCCTTCTGCCTTTAGAAGGTAAAGCTGTCTTTGCTCAAATTCGGCTTGCCCGCACACCGTCTCAAGAGCAATTGTCTTTTTTTGTGTATTGAGCATCATTTTTCCAACGACCATTGGCCCTATTCCGTCACCTATTGGCTGTCCTTGCCTTAATGCAGACATTGCGTCCCTTAACGCCGCAGATTGTTCCATGATAAATGGCATCATCATCTGTAATGGTAGTATTAATGGGAAGTTGTTTTGTTTTTTTGCAGTAAGATAAAGATGTCTCACAATCTTGTGTAACATGTTAAGTGCGGTT
>JBKBQK010000085.1:0-5595 GCA_046292705.1 Candidatus Nitrosotenuis sp.
AAGTGATGTGCCAAGGAGTTTTGGCCGCAATGAAGAATCAGAGTTATGTCTGAAAAATGATGTGAAGGCATTTGTCTGAGCTGCCAAAAAATTCACCTTTTGAGTATAAATACAAGCGATAACTAATCACCAAAAGATGGCACAGACAAAACCCATCGTCAGTATTGAAAATGTGGTTGCGTCTGCCACTGTGGAACAAAAAGTGGATCTAAACGAGATAACAAAAAAATTTCCTGACACGGAATGGAACCCTGATCAATTCCCAGGACTAGTATTTAGAATAAAAAATCCAAAGACTGCAACACTGATCTTCTCATCAGGCAAGATGGTGTGCACAGGTGGCAAGTCGGAAGACATGGCTGTAAAAGCCGTGCGCTCCGTTGTACAACAGCTAAGAAAAGGTGGAATCAAAATAAAAAATGAACCCATAGTGACTGTGCAAAACATCGTCGCGTCTGCAAACTTGGGAGGCAAAATACATCTTGAATACGCAGCACGCATAATGCCTAGAAGTATGTATGAGCCAGAACAGTTCCCTGGATTAATTCACAGAATGCTTGACCCAAAAACTGTGATACTATTGTTTGCGTCAGGCAAACTTGTGTGCACTGGTGCAAGAAAGGAAAGTGACGTGTACCGCTCAGTTCACAATTTGCATAACACGTTGGAAGAAAAGGGACTTATGATTTATGACAGCTAACGCATAGTTTGGTTTTTTACTTTTGCGAAAGTAGGATCATCAATAAGCTTCTCAGCATATAAGATCTCTGCGATCTCATAAACATCCAAAAGCTGGTGCAACGTAACGCCTTCTTTGCGAAGTGCTTCGTTTGCACCCTCCAACCTGTTTACGATTACATACGCGTCGGATACTGTGGCACCTTGTTTTCTGAGCTCCTTTATGCCGTTTATGACAGAGCCACCGGTTGTCGCCACATCGTCTACGACAAGTATTTTCATTCCATTTTTGATTATGCCTTCTACAAGCTTGCTTGTTCCATGCTCTTTTGCTTGGCTTCGAACATACACTAGCGGTTTTACCAGTTCATATGCTAACGCCGAGGCTATTACTAGGCCTCCCGTGGGAACGGAAGCTACCACGTCAAAGTTGTCGAATCCGACCTGTTCGGAGATGAGATTTTGCAAGTATCTGATCATGCGCCTGTATTGGTGCGGGTAGCTTGGAACAACTCTCAGATCCACGTAATAGGGACTTTTCTTTCCGCTTGCAAGTGTGAAATCGCCGAACCTGATGATACCATTTTTGTGCAAAAACGTTGCAAACTCTTTTACAAACTCCACACCAAAATTTACTAAACTGGATTTATTTTGTCTTATGTTGTGGGGTAGACGTGCCTGAGATCTGGTTAAATTATGGTATCACGGATGTCGTGCTCGATATAAAAGCAGAAAACTTGGATCAAAAAATCGAGTTTGATGCGCAAACACTTGATGACGCAGTGATATCTGAGCGACTTGGCAGCTTGGATCTTACAAAGCCACTCACTATGGTCATACTCAATTACACCGCATCAGTCAATAAAATACTTGATGTGGTTTTCGCCAAATGCGCTGAGAAGACCCTCCCAAGACCAAAAATCTTTGCAGACAAAACCATAATGAACGTAATAAAAGCAAAACTTCCGCCAGAAAGCCAGGTGTTTGCATTTGAAGGAATTGAGAGCACGGATCCAAACTTGGTCTTTGTGGGAGAAATGGAGTTTGACGGCCTCTTTGGTTTTGATACCATTGCAACAAAACTACTCCGAAGATTCGGCAAAGATCACATGTTGTCTGCGTACGAAAAAAGAACGTCAAATCTGCCAAACCCTGGCACACAGACACAAAGCATGGAGGTGGCAAAAGGCTTTGCCAACTCGTTTGAGATATCTGCCATAGAAATCGTAGCAAACCAAAAGGGAGTCGTGGACTTGATAGTGGGACATCCTTCAAACACGCTATCGATATCGCAGACACTTGCCTCATTTACAAAAACAATGGAAAAACACCGCACGCTTTTGATCAGCACGGGAAAAAACGCAAGCAACGACACTCTTGCAAAATCACTAAACTCTTTGTGGAACTGTTACTCGGTGATAAAGGACGACGGACTCGCCCTACTGCTTGGTGAATGCAAAGCGGGAATAGGTTCTGAGGCAATTCGACAGTACATAGAGGGTAGAATGAGTACTGAGAGACTGCAAAAGCCGGCTAAGTATGTCGAAGGGATGGAGGATCTCTTGTATCTTACAGAAGTACAGAAAAAATTACAGATTGGAATTGTTTCGATACTACCGGAGTTCTACATCAAAAAACTAAACATGAAGCTGTTTGATGGTGTCAAAGAAACACTAGAATATGTTCTCAAGCACCAAGGAGCAAGGCAAAAGATCTCCATTGTTCCAGATGGTGCAAGAATCCTTCTAAGGCCAAACTGAAAATGGTAGTGGTGCACAAAGCGCTGCTACTGCAATCACAATAATGTAAATAAATTTGCGGTTTTTTGACAACGGTGAGACATCATCGAGTGGACGCACACTCATGTTTCTCATGCTAAAAAGTAGAATAAAGATGGCCATCATCTCGTATCGCAGCAAAAACAAAACACCAATACTTGCATATGTGGCAATTCTATGTATTCTTTCACCAAAGAGGGCGCGCGCCATATGGCCACCATCAAGCTGCCATGCAGGAACAAGATTCAAAAACGTGATCAAAAAGCCAAGCCAAGCTGCAAACAACACTGGAGACATGAGTACTTCTACATCATGTCCTGCCTTGTCAAAATATGCTAGTGCCAATGTCATGAGGATACTGTCATTCAGCTTAACTAAGGAGCCTTCAAGCTGTTCTGATATGACTGTATCCAAGACAGGGGATGTGTATGCACCATAAAACGACACGGCCACTGCTACAGCCAAGCCTGCAAAAGGACCAGCTATGGCAACGTCAAACAAAATGTCGCGATTGATAGTAAGGCCTCTTGATTGTATCATCGCACCAAACGTTGGAAGGCCTATGACAGGTATTCCCGGAATAAAGTACGGCCAACTCGTACGTATTTTGTGAATTTTTGCTGCAACGAGATGACCTGCCTCATGCACACCAAGGATTCCAACCAAGGATAATGTGTAGAGTGCTGCAAAATCAAGCGGGTCTCCGATGTATGTCACGCTGTTTGCCCCCATAGTCCTATAGTAACCGTCTACTAACACAAATGCCACTACAACACCAAAAAGAATTCGCTGAACCCATGCGCGCGAAAGCAATTTCTTTTTTGTGCTTTCCGCAGGCAACCTGTTTACTTGAATGAGGATCCTTCCCTCTGATTTTTTCAAAAAGCAGACAAGATTTAAGGCCTCAAGTCTTTGCGCAAGAACGATGAACTTCTCCTTAAAATCGACATTTGAGATTTCAAACTCCATCTTTTCAAGTGTGATTACGATGTCACGGATCGAAAACACCGAAGAGACAATAGATACGACGTCTTCTTGTGTTGGCTCGCTCATTACAATTTGTGAGTACGCATATACATTAATTGATTTGTGTGATTTTCAACTTTAACATTAAATACCAATTCTACAAAAATGATGATTGATGCAGATAATCAACAGACAGCTTGGTGACTACATAATCAGAAGATGTGAACCAGGTGATCTAATACCTGTCATGGAGATAAACCTCAAGACACTACCTGAGCACTATTCTGATTATTTTTACGAAAGTCTGCTCGCAGAACTTCCTGAAGCATTCCTGGTTGCAGAACATCAGGGAAAACTGGTAGGGTATATCATGTGCAAAACCGAGTACGGATTTTCAAATTTTAAAAAATTAGGATTTGTCAAAAAAGGACATGTTGTATCTGTGGCTGTGCTCGAGGAACACCGGAAAAAGGGACTTGGAGCCGCAATAGTTGAAGAGGCAATAAAAGGTGTCAAAGAAAAGAGATGCGACGAGTTGTATCTGGAAGTCAGATGTAGCAACAACGATGCAGTTAGATTGTACGAAAAACTAGGATTTTCGATAAAACAGCGACTCAAAGCTTACTATAGAGACGGCGAAGACGCATTTTTGATGGCGATCGAATTCAACTACTGAGGAAATCTTTATCAATTTTGACGGAGTTGTTACACAATGGAAGTTCAAAAAGCAGCTCAAAGACTTTTGGATCTTAGTCCATCCGTAAGAGTAGTGACTATTTGCAACAACGAAGGAAAACCGATTTACTCAGCACACTCAAAAAGAGTCAAAAATCTTCTCTCACGAAAGGAAAGCAAAGCTTCACTGCAATCTGCCGCACGAGCTTGGAAAGTGCGAAGGGCACTTCAAAGAAAGCTTGGACCTTGCAAATATGTGCTCGCTGAATACGGACGAGTCAAAAGAATTGTAATGCCTGCAGGGAAAAATCACCTCCTATATGTCACTACCACATCTGCGTATGATCACAGCAAAGTAATCAAAAAAGTGCACACATTCAGATAGGCACCGCAATTAACTAATTATTTTTAATTACTTTTTTGCTCTACTGAGCTAACGTGGCATTCCTTTAGCGATTAGATCTTTCTTCGTTTTGTTCCTCTGCTTGAACTTATCCACATTCCTTTTGTGGATGTAGCTGGGGTGCTTGCAATGTCGCCAAACTTGATCTTTGCAGTTCCGCGCCCCATTGTGATGTACTTGTCACTTGCTGCTTTTTTTTGTGCTTCTTGGTGTTCTCTAAACGCAGAACCAGTCCAGTTGTCCCTTTCTTTTTCGGAGACGCGCCTTGTGGTTCCTCTTCCTCCAACACGGATGATTCCCATTCTGTAATCTCTTATGATACGCATTGTGTTCTTAATAAAATTTTGATGTTCCTTAGTCGAGTACATTAATTGAATATAAGATTGATATTACACTCCGCAACGGTTTAGCTTTATGACAAGACGAAAGATGACTGGGATTCTGATATTTTGTTCCTGTATTGTCGGATTTTTCGTGTATGCTTACCTTTTGATGCTTTCTGAGTGGAGTCCCATCGTATTGCAGCTTTCGGTGCTTATGATAGCGGGAGGTTTGTTGGGCGTAATATCATGGATCGGATACATGATGGCAACAACCAAATCGTCTCCGTCATCTATTTTACCAGACGACAAATAGTTATTTTGTGATTCTAACATCCACTACCGTCTGGTAGTATCTGGGACCTACTGCACGAACCATTCTTCCTCCCAAAATTTCGGATCGCACCGGAGTTACTTCGAGATAGTGTTGCTTTGAGACCTCTACTGGATCTTGGCCTTTGTCTGCGTGTTGGTGGGAATAATAATGAATTATGCCACCACTTTTGGATGCAGAGATTGCCGAATCGAGAAACTCGTCTGATCTTTCAGGCAAAAGCATCAGTGTGCGGTCGCCTTTGTCTTGGAGTTGTTCTTTTATTACTTGAGACGCATCTCCATGAATAGATATTACAGTACCAGCAAGCTTTTTGTTTAGTTTGATGTTCTGCTCACATAGCTTGGCAGCATGTGGGTTGAGATCTATGTTGTATACTGTACATTTTTTCATTTTTGCGGCAATTATTGAAAACATACCAACTCCGCCAAACATATTGAT
>JBKBQK010000086.1:0-5474 GCA_046292705.1 Candidatus Nitrosotenuis sp.
CCGCTTTACCCAGATCCTGAAGCTTGGCGTGATTCTCCCATGAAATTGTAGTTGTTTTTTTCATTTAATCTATAATTATAAAGCATGTAAGAGATTTATAACCCCTACGTTTATTAACTGGGGGTCTTGCACCTGTACACCTGTATACCTGTATACCTGTAATGGTCAGCATCATTGTACAAAGAAAGCAAACCAATCAGATGCAAAATGCCAATAAGCAATGAAATCTGACTGTAACTTGCTAAGGAACTTCTTGATTTGCATATTGACAATGACATATCAGGAATGTGATCCTTAGCTTTTTTCATTAAATTGATTTGAGAAAAGAGTAAATCCAAGTTGAATAATTATGCCCACCCTCATCTAGATTAATTGTACATACCTCCTAAAAATGTCAATTCATATTTGTGCATACAAAATGTGTAACAATGGTATTAAATTATTTATTCAAAACCTAGTTATTTTTTGAAGAATCCAAACCCAAGCTTAAAGGACGATTTGCTTTGCTGTTTTTTGCCGATGTTGTCTAGGTATTCATAAGTGATCTGCCTGCCATGACCCACCATGTTTGATGTCTTTAGATCGCGCAGCTTGAACCATTTTCCGTTTTCAAGTTTTATCAGCGCATCGTCTGCGAGTGCAAAACCAGAGCCTTCGTCGTGGAATACAAGCGAGCCTCCTTCTCGGAGCTCGATCTCGCAGTTGTAGTTTACGGTGGTTCCAAAAACTGCGACGTATTTTGCCCGCACTTTAACGTTATTGATTAGATTGTTCACAACCACAGTCTCACCATCAAGCAGGACGGTTTCGCGTGCAGTTCCCACAACTACTTTGCCTTTTGGCGCACGCAGTTCTGTGAAATGCTCCTTTGTGATGTAGATTCCTACTCGGCCATGTGGGTCTTGCATTATTTCTTTTATTCCTATTACGTTGCCAGCTATGATGTCGCCGTTTTGTGCAGTTATCTTTGCTCCATGCTCTATTGTAAAGTTGTTTTGGAGCGGATCCAGCATTGTAAAGTTGCCGTTTGTCACCGTGATGTTTGTCTTTGTTGATTCATCTGGTGCAAAGTACGGACTCGTTATGCTACCAGACATGACTATAGTGCCGTTGTATGTGAAGCTGCCTGCCCAGAACTTGCCTTTGATGAAGAGCTCGCCCGTAGACTTTCTTTCAAACTCTACTTCGCCAAGCTCCTTTGAGCCAAAGAGTCTAGAGCCCGCTGCGTTGTTTCTTTGCAATAGTGTGGCCCATTCTTGGGCAACTTTCATCTCTCTTGCGACATCCCCCGACAGAACCAAGTTGCGCTTTCTTCTTTCTTCTTCAGAGTCACCCGTGTAGACTCTGGCTTTTTTGAGTCGCTCGTCTTCGGTGTCTGGGTATACTTTGCCTATCTTGAGGTCCTCGTACGCCTGGATGATTTTTTTTATCTTTTCTTCGTCCCCGCCCCTGTCTGAGTGGTGGTCCAATACGAGCCTGCGGAAGGCATCGCGAATCTCTTTTTGTGTGGCACCGTATTTGACGCCCAATATATCGTAGTTGCTCTCCATCCAATAATTCTACTTGTGTTGGATTATCTAGTTTTTGTGGTCTTGGAGGCAGGCGGGGTTTTTCCATATTCTATATGTGCAAAGTTGATCGAATTACCGATCCTATACAGATCCGAAAAATCTGAGAACTATCCACCAAATTTCTTAATATGAATTTGAGCCTTTTATTGGCATGAGGCGGCACGAGGCAAGCCCTTCTGTAGAGGCGTTCTGTATTCGTTGCATTGCCACCGTAGTCAGAGCAATAAATCAGCAAAAGGAAGTCACATAGGAGTCCAGAGACACCAATAGCATACCGAGAATATCTATTTCTACATGTTTCGCTTGCGCTGTTCTTTAATTTCTTAAAACAAAACAATGCTCAATGGCGTATCAGATGATGAAGGCCTGGCCAGACCTTTACAAATACAAGCGGCAAAGCCCTAGCCCTTTAGGGCCGGAGTATGTCAGATGTCATAGCCCCGAATTTGATACTGTCATAAAAAAAGGATTAGACCGGCGTTGTTGAGAATACTTTGAGTTCCTCCCCAGATGGCACGATTTGCGCATACAGCCTATAGTCCTTGGTCAACAACAAGCACTGTCCCCTCGAGAGTGTTTTGATTAACTCGCACTCTTCGTCTGAGAGCGACATGGCAGATTTTATCTTATCTGCTGCCTGCTCTGTGTTTTGCAGAAATATCTTGGTTGCTGCATTGTCTGCTATTGCGCGGCCGTACTCGTTTTCAATGACATCCTCGGGCCGCTGTGTGACAAACATAAAAACGACATTGAATTTTCGTCCGACGCGTGCAATTGTGTTTAGGAACCTCCCTGACGCGTTCTTCATAAAGAGCATCCAGCCTTCGTCGATGAGAATTATCTTTGGTATTTGTGGCTCAATTGTGTTTATTTTTTTCCAGACCTTCCCAAGTGCGAGGAGCAGCAGCAAAAAGATCCTGTCTTGGCCGTCGGTGCCGCGAAGAGAGATCACCAGCTTGTCTGAGATTTTTGGATCACCTTCCAGCACCGCAGATAGCCGGCCGTGTACTAGGTCACTGAGGTATTCTTTTGCCTTCTGGTTGACTCGAGTGTAGAATTCCTTTACGGATTTGCAGTCAGCTGCCTGAGCCCTAAATTCGGTGCGAATTATTTCGTTTGTGTTTTTTATGTCTGCTAAAATATCTGCAGCATCGGTTGCGTCAAAGAGCCTAAATGGGTCAAGGCCGAGGTTCTGCTCTTGTGTCACTTTGAGCACATCTAGGCCCAAAAGACTACCCACCTTTTCGTATTCTCCGTTGGGGTCGATTACAAAGATCTTTGCATCGGGGAATCTTTCTGCAAGCCTTTTGAGGAGTGTCTTTGCTGTGACTGACTTGCCTGCGCCAGATGAGGCCAAAAGCAAGATGTTGTAGTTTTCCCTCTGAGTATAGTCATATATGATTGGAGCTCCAGTTCCCAGATTTACTCCAAGGATCACGCCGTTTGGTGCCTCTATCATGTCTGAGCTCACAAAGGGATAAAATGCTGCACACGAGGCAAGATCGAAATAAAGCGCCTTTCCAAGGCCGTCAAGTAGCATCTGTTTTTGAATCGCAGACGCAGAGTCAAATGAAACCATCATGGTCCGCATTGCGGCCTTGAAGTTCTTGTCTTGGATTTTGAGTGCATCAAGGGTGTCTGATTTTATCATGGATGTGGCCGAGACTAAGAACAGCTTGGTCTGCTGCTTTGCCAGGCCGTCTAAGACTGCAAGTCCCTTTTCTGTCCTGTATCTTAGGTCGTGCGACGTATTGGCACCTGCTGAGACCAAGCTTAGGTAGCGCTGCATTTGCGCAACTGCTTTGTGGGCCTCAATCGGCTTTATCCATACAGACACCATCTCAGAGTAGGACAGAATCGAGTTTAACCATGCAGCCGGAAGGGTGGATGGTACTTTGTATAAAGAATAACACCTTGCAAACGAGTCATCAAGTATGAGATAGTTGAGCTGCTCTGACTTTATCTTCCATGTAGGCGCCCTTGCGACTAGGGAGTATTCCAGGCCTACTTGTTCTAGGATCTGCTCCAAGGGTTCTGTTGATACCAGAAAGGTCCTAGGGAGCGGCAGTAGCTTTTTTCCTTCTCCAATTTCAAGCTGGATGTATTCTTTTTGCGTGATGATTCTAATTGATTTTTGGATCGAAGCGAGCAGCCTATAGAACTTTGTTAGCGCATTGAGTTTTTTGTCGTCAGGCAATGTCACAAAGTTTGTCGGCTTGATCTCATATGTGTATTTAAATGGAGTCACACCGTAGAAGACTTGTGTTTCATTTAAGCGTGATTTCTTTTGTGTTAGCTGTAGTTGACCGACAATATAATGTTGGACAAAGATTCGCTAATCAACACCTTTATAAAGTAAAGTACGGTACCATACGGTATGATAGATGATTTAAGATTAGACAGTCTTGATGGCGTAGGTCCTGTAACCACCAAGAAGCTAATGGATGCAGGAATACACAGCATAATGGATCTAGTTGTCAGGGGTCCAGTTGACGTATCTGAAGTTACTGGCATGGATAGGGAGACAGCAGAAAAGATCGTGACCAAAGCACGACATACTTTGATGGAACAAGGCCTCATCACAAAGGACTTTGTTACTGCAACTGAGATCTACAAGCGAAGACAAGATATCGGCAAGATCACTACTGCGACTCAGTGTCTTGACCAGTTACTTGACGGTGGAGTCGAGACTCAGGCCTTAACAGAAGTGTATGGTGAATTTGGGTCAGGCAAGACTCAGTTTTGCCACACTATTTGCGTGACGGTTCAAAAGCCAAAAGAAGAAGGCGGCCTCAACGGTGGGGTGTTATACATAGACACTGAAAATACATTCAGGCCGGAAAGAATAGTCTCCATTGCAAAGGCAAAGGGGATGGATCCCGAAAAGGTCCTTGACAACATCATAGTAGCAAGAGCGTACAACAGCGCGCACCAGACGCTGATTTTAGAAGAAGCAGGACCAATAATTGAACAACACAACATCAAGCTCATAATTGCAGACTCGGCAGTCGGGTTGTTCAGATCAGAATACCTCGGACGAGGGACACTGTCTGACAGACAGCAAAGACTCAATAGATTCATGCATCTTTTGGTCAGAACTGCAGAGACTTACAACTGTGCAGCAGTTGCGACAAATCAAGTCATGGCATCACCAGACATATTCTTTGGTGATCCGACAAAGCCAATTGGCGGAAACGTCGTTGCACACACCAGTACCTACAGAATTTACTTCAAAAAGTCCGGCAAAAAGAGGATCGCCAGAATGGTCGACAGTCCTCACCATCCAGAAGAAGAGGTAATCTTTACTGTCACCGAGGCAGGGGTTGCTGATCCCGAGGATGAGACAAAAAAGAAGAAAAAATCCGAAGAATAGCTGGTAGTTTAAAATAAGGGCTCAAAACCCTCCTCTTTATGACTACTAAGAAGCCATCTGGTCACTCTCATGGTTTTAGACACAAGTCGAGGGCGGCCCTAACAAAGGACGCACCACGCGGAGTGGCATTTCTAATGAGAGAGTATAACGTAGGAGACCAGGCTCTAGTAATCATAGATCCAAGACAGCACAAAGCAATTCCTCACAGAAGGTACCATGGAAAGGTGGGAACCATAACATCCGTTGGAAGACGCGCAGTCACATTGGACGTGAAGCTGGGTAACAAGACGAAAACCTTAATCACTAGGTTGGATCATATCAAACCGTTTGGGGTAAAGTAGATGGAACAAGTAAAGAAAAACCAGCCGATATCTTTGGCTGAAGTAAAAGAAATTTTGGAAAAATTAAAAGCCTATATTGTAGTGAAAGCAAAAGTTAGAAGGCAGGGAAAAATAGAAATTGTTGAACGACGCAATTTAGTTCCCGGCGATATTGTGATTTTCGAGGCAGGAGATATTATTCCAGCTGAC
>JBKBQK010000087.1:0-5455 GCA_046292705.1 Candidatus Nitrosotenuis sp.
TTGACTCGTCTGTGTTCAGTATTTTCGGATCGACCTTATCAGAGTTGAAGGCAGCAATGCACCAAGTCCCGCTGCTTGGGGCACCAGAGCAAGTACCTGCATAACTTAACAATTCGCTTCTTGTCTGTCCCGATACCGGATAGGTGACAATGAGATTAAAGTTCTCATAGTCCCACAACTTTTCAGTTCCCGTGTTTGCCACAGTAAAGTTGACTGCGTTTGAACCAGAAACAGCATAGATTGCCCGCATGTTGATGTTTGTCTTAAGTATCGAGTTTTCCACTTCTGAGATCTCAGTTGACGCCTTGCTGATCGAAACGGTCTGGTTGACTATGCCTGGTAACATAAGCAGTATGTAGATTAACGCAAACATGACTATTCCCCCAGAAATTGCAATGCTTAGCCCCAATTTTTATCTCCAATTACGTAGACAGGATATAATCCGCATAAACTCCGTTTGGAGCAGTCACCCTGATGGTGTATGTCTTGCCCCCTGTCAGATCCGAGTCTGTTATCTTGATTTGGACGGTGTCCATTTTTTGAATCAGTGTTGGTGCAGTTGGATGGAACCTCCAAGTGTCTTGGCCGCCAGAGGCACTGTACGTGATCCTCTGCGAGGATCCCACTTCACCGTAGTAGATGTCCATAGAGGTGGGTGCAGTGATTGGGTCTATTCCGATGTTCTTTACCCATACCTCCAGTGTCTCAGGTGAAGCAGTACTGTTGTACATTGCGTGGATTACCTTTATCTTGGTGAGCATTTCATTTTTTTGGTTCTCAGAGGTGGACGTAAATGTGGATTCAAATGAGCCTACCTGTGACAAGACGATACCTGTCATTACGGTTGCAGCTATGATCGATGCTACAATGAGGATTCCTTCAGTCAGTATTCCTGATGCCATTTAGTTCCTTGCCTCGCGCTTTAATTTTTTTTGTGCACTCATTCTTGCATAGTATGCGTCTGCTTCTTTGTCGTTGAGGCCTACGATTTTTGAAAATCTGTACAATTGCGATATTGCCTCTTCAGTAGACATGCCAGAATTTTTGAGCATATCGATTATGTTGTATATGGTGTGCTCGTCTTCTGGCTTGAGGCCCATGAGCTTGCACTGCTCAACAAGCAAGTCGATGCAGTCCTCGCCTTTTTCTGCAAACATTTCTCCGACAAGCTCAATTATTGCCATCATGTTTGTAACGGAAAGGTTTCCAGAAAATAATGGCTTCATTACAGAGTTCATCGGGTTATCAAGGTCTGTTCCCTTTACCAGCCTCTCCATCTCACTTCCTGTGATTACCGAAGATGATGAGCTTTGAGGTGGCGCTGTATTTGCGTTGTTTCCTGCTGCCTGAATTATTATTGGCACCTGATTAGCTTGTGGTTGAGTAGCAGTTACTTGTGGTGGGGGATTTGTCGGCTGAGAATTGTTTTGATTTGTTTGTGCAGTTTGCAGTATGCCTTGCTTTAGAGGCAGGGACGGATCTGAGAGGTTTGTCAGGTCTAGTGCCTCAAAGTATTTTCTCATAAAGTTGAGCGGGTTTGATATTTCTGCTTGGAATGCCTTCATGTCGGTGAGTGTTCCTTCAAATGATTCTGTCAGAGTGTCGACGCTTTCTTTTGTTATTTTCATATCTTCTTTGATCTTGTTTAGGTCTTTTTTGAAGGTGGTTAGGTCTTTTTCCACCGGCTCAAATTTTTGATCAATTAGCTCTCGAATTTTTGTTTCATCAAACCCTGCGGCCATTGTAGGCTGTACCTCAGTTGTCACCGTGTCACTCATAGTTTCAGCTGGCGGTACTCCTCCTGCAAGCAGAGCATCTAGCTCGGCGTTGGAACCCCCTATTTTTGAAACGTCGAGGTTTTCTTCTGGTGTTCCTGTTGTTGACTGTGCGTCAGCTGAGCCATCTCCGATTATTTCACTTAGCAGATCTACTGTAGTTGCTGGCTGGGCTTTTGGTGCAGAATCCTTTGGCCCGAGGAACTTTGGTAGTGCTACCAGTATAGATACAATGGCACTTACCGGGATGACAAAGTAATACAGTGAATAATTAATGTCAAATAGATATATTGGGAATACTTCGTAGAGGACAAGGCCATAAGTTCCCACTATGCTTCCTGCAAGGAAGATTCTGAAGCCCTGCGTAAGGCTACTAAGCGTTTTAGTTAAAAGAGAAAAAAGGTTGCTTGGAGCGATCATAAAAACACTCCATTGGTTTACCCTAGGTCTACAACTGTTGTGGTAATGTTTGGTACGTTTCTTTCTACCGTCAAGGCTGCGCCTGTAGGTGTGATTATCTCGACTCTGATCTTGTCAAGAGATGTTGGTCTGTCGTTGTTTGCATATGCAATTGCGATGTTTGCGTGCTCACCTTGATCAAGGATTGCATTGCTGTTGGTGGCAACTGACCAGTATATTGTCGCAAATGTCGATGATGGTAGTGATTTTGTTACTGGGTTTGTGCTAGCTGTGCATGACGAGAGTATACCGTTGCATGCTGCAAAGGCCAGTGTTGCGTTGCTGTATGTAGTTGTAGCTGGGAGTGGACCATCATAGATGTCATCAAATGACTTTGAGTTGCTGACATATTTGATTGACGCAGTAGCTGCCGCAAGGTTGACAGAGTCACCGCCTGATGCAATCTTTATCGGGATGATTGTTGCGTTCAGATATGGTGTAGAACAGCCTTTTGCACTAGTGGTGCAGCCAATTCCTTTGACTTTGCCTGCCACCTCTAGGCTGCTGCTTGCTTCACTCAAACCGGATATGATAGTCGTTTTTGCCTTCTGTGTTGTAGAGAAACCCATGTTGAGAACGACAAAAGCCAAAGCTGCTGCCACGATTACAAAAGCAATCATAACAATTGCAGACTCTACGCCTATGACTCCTCGATGGGATCGTCTATGTCCTTTTCTGATAAGGTTCATTGGTTTTCTATGATGGTGTTAGAGTATATGCTAGAGTGTGATCAGGATGATCAAACATTGAATTAGCCTAGAATGGAAAGGAATTAGTGCCTAAAGGCTCTTTAGTTTTTTTAGTAGCTCGTATCCGTAGTTTGGGATGAATGTCTCCGGATAGCAGTTCAACATGTGGCCATTTTCCACTCGATAAAATTCCCAAGAGTGACAGTCCCAGTCGTTAAAGTATGGCGTATTGTCATACTGCCAGTCAAAACCGTTTGTGATGTCTGTAGCGGGATATCGTGGACCGCGGACAAGCGTAATCGTATTTGAAGAGTAGTCTATTGCAATCTCAGACGCAAGAGCGTTGGGGTATAGATACACCACGTTTGGATGACTTGTTATTGCCTCAAACTCCTTTTTTGTCACAAATTCATTGTGCAGCAGGATTACCTTGTCGTAGTTTTTGAGAATACTTGGATTTTTATCCACGTCGATGTCGTCAAGCACTTGATAGCCCAAAAACTCCAAAACTCTAAAGCCATTGCCGCTTGCAGAGTATGTTTTTTCATAGGTAGTATGGAGTTTGGTCGTGGTACACGAGTCACAGTAGCCTTTGTAGTAGTCATGGAAGCCGTTCCAGTCGTAGGCGCTTTGTGTCAGTATGGGATAAATGACAGCGGTTCTGCCGTCTGACTTGAGATCCTCGTATTTTTCATAATATTCAAGCTCCGGCATTTTTGTCTGCATATACGCAGAA
The DNA here is from genome assembly GCA_046292705.1 of Candidatus Nitrosotenuis sp. Lineage (GTDB taxonomy): Archaea > Thermoproteota > Nitrososphaeria > Nitrososphaerales > Nitrosopumilaceae > Nitrosotenuis. Next base: position 3,660 of record JBKBQK010000087.1, read on the forward strand.
CGAGAGTCCTCGTAAACCAGTTTTTTATTGGTTTCAGCATTAATCACCATAAATCCAAGTGCCAACAGCATTGTAGCTGTGATGCTGATCATGATCGCATTAAAGTTAACCAATGCTACTGACTCTGATTATACCATTAAAAATCCCACTTTGTTCAAATTAAAAACGTGAACTACTACCGGACAAGTCCGGTAGTCTTCTTGCCATGTTTGATAAAAAATGACAAAAAAGGGTTGTGTGTTTGACTCTGGTTCTATCCCAAGTCAACTACCAGATTCGTGATGTTTGGAACCAATCTTTCTATGGTCAGAGGTGATCCGGTCGGAACTATGACTTCTGCTTTTATTGCGTCTAGCGCTTGTGGTCTTTCGGTGCCTTTGTGTACTATCGCAACGATTGCATGCTCGCCCTGGTCCAAGATAGAGTTGTTGTTTCTGTTTACAGCAAAGTATACCACGGCTGCTGTTGCATCTGCGGCTGTGTTGCTTGTTACTGGGTTTACATTAATGTGACCTGCCTGGGCTGCAGCTTGAAGTGCTAATGTCAGATTACTATAACTTCCTGTGGTTAGCACGCCGGTCATAATATTATCGTATTCTTTGGTTCCAGTGAAGTATTTTACCGCCATTGTGGTGTTGCCCAAGTTTACAGATGAACCACCAGAGGCGATTTTGATTGGGATTGCTGTTACATTTAGGTAACCAGTTGGAGACACATCACCTATGGCAATGACTTTGCCTGCAATCTCTAAAGCGCTACTGGATTCATCTAAGCTTGATACTATAGCTGTTTTGGCTCTTTGCGTTGTAGAGAAACCCATGTTGAGAACGACAAAAGCCAAAGCTGCTGCCACGATTACAAAAGCAATCATAACAATTGCAGACTCTACGCCTATGACTCCTCGATGGGATCGTCTATGTCCTTTTCTAACAAGTTTCATTGGTTTTCTATGATGGTGTTAGAGTATATGCTAAAGTGTGATCAGGATGATCAAACATATTGAGAATTTATGAAGATACGCTTTAGCATAGCTTGTAGCATCTTCACAAAACAATTAGTGATTTGTTGTTTTCTTTCAAATTGTTTGTGGTTTAATTGTAGACTTTGCGTCTTCCAAAAATGAAAACATGTATTGTATATTTTACAATATTGAACAAAAATAAAAAGAAAAAGTGTGTCTATCCCAGATCTACTACAGATGTGGTGATAGATGGGACTTGGCGTTCAACAGTCAATGCTGCACCGGTTGGAACAACCACTTCTACTCTAATCTTATCTAGAGCTTGCGGTTTGTCCTCTGCCCTGAATGCAATTGCCAAGTTTGCGTGTTCGCCTTGGTCCAAGATTGCATTAGTGTTGCTTCTGACTGACCAGTAGATGATTGCGCCTGTATTGTCTGGAGCATTCGCTGCATCTGTGACTGGGTTACCGTTATCAAATGCCGAGAGTTGTGAGTTTGCAGCTGAGAACGCACTGGTGATGTTGTTGTACGTTGCACTTGTCAGTGCTGCTTTGTAGATGTTGTCGTATTCTTTGGTGTTACTCATGTATTTGATGGATGCAGTTGTGTTCTGCAAGTTGATTGATTCACCACCAGATGCAACTCTTAGAGGAATTGATACTACTCTAAGGTTACTTAAGGTGACATAGCCTATTGCTGTTACTTTGCCGGCCACCTCTAGGCTGCTACTTGCCTCACCTAGACTAGACACTATGGCTGTTTTTGCCTTCTGTGTTGTAGAGAAACCCATGTTGAGAACGACAAAAGCCAAAGCTGCTGCCACGATTACAAAAGC
>JBKBQK010000088.1:0-5454 GCA_046292705.1 Candidatus Nitrosotenuis sp.
GCTGGCGAAGACGTCAAGGTGATGGGCCTTCGAAATGGTAACTGGCTTGATCTTACAATAGCCATTGCGTTTGTGGATAGATTCGTCGACTCGCAAAAGGATTACTATGCCAAAAAACACGAAATGGTATCAGCTGTCGCCGAATTTGCAAAAAACAAAAGTGGTTTTAATGTCCACACCGCAATAAACTGCCTCGATGATGAGTCAAAAGGGATGGATGGCATGTACCTCACTGTCTTGGGCACCTCAGCAGACAACGCAGACTCTGGCGAGGTAGGACGGGGAAACAAGGCAAACCGTGTGATATCATCGTGCAGGCCTGCAAGTGCAGAAGCAATTGCAGGCAAAAATCCAGTTTCGCACATCGGCAAAATATACAACACACTTTCCTTTAAGATCGCAGACGAAATTCACAATCAGGTATCTAGTGTCGACGAAGTAAACGTTTTGATGTACAACATAATTGGAAGGCCGGTCAACGACCCAAAGGCAGTGATCGTTCAACCAATCACAAAAAACAATATCCAAATGACAGAAGCGGACAAAAATCAAATCCAAAAAATCGTATCAACAAATCTGGAGCAGATGCACAGCTTCTGCATGAGCCTGATTTCAGGAAATGTTCTAGTCGCCTAGCCTTTTATGACACCTATTGGGACAAGGCGCGCCACCTTTGTTGCAATTCCAAGTGCGTCTGATATGTGTGCTATAGTATCTACGTCTTTGTAGACTTCGGGGGCTTCTTCGACTACATCATAGCGTGTTTGCGATTTGAGCACGATTTGTTGCCGCTCAAGTGCCTCCACCACTTGTTTGTAGTTGTAGTTTTTGTGTGCAGCAGTCCTTGACATGAGCCTGCCTGCACCATGCACCGTTGACCCAAAAGTCATCTCAAGCGAGTTTGGCTTGCCTAAAAGGATCCAGCTTGCAGAGCCCATCGAACCTGGAATGAAGGTTGGCTGTCCGATACCTCTGAACTTTGATGGTATTGCAACATTACCTGCAGGAAATGCTCTGGTCGCACCCTTTCTGTGAACTATGACACTTCTTTTCTTGTCGTCTACTTTGTGGTCTTCTACTTTGGCACTGTTGTGTGCAATGTCGTAAACTAGCCTGACGCCAAGATCCTCTTCTGAACGGCCAAATACTGCCTCAAATGAGTCCCTCACATAGTGGGTAATTGCCTGTCTGTTGCTCCAAGCATAATTCATCGCACAAGCCATTGCTTGTTTGTAAGCGATTCCTTCTTCTGAAACATGAGGAACACACGCAAGCTGCCTATCTGGAAGCTCTATTCCGTATTTTTTGTATGACTGCTCGCATACTGCAAGATAATCCTTGCAGATCTGGTGTCCGAGGCCGCGAGACCCACAGTGGATCAAAACTGTGACGTCTCCTTCTTTTATTCCCATTATTTGTGCTGCTTTTTCATCAAAAATTCTGTCAACACGCTGGACTTCAAGAAAGTGGTTGCCAGATCCAAGGCTTCCAAGCTGCGGTTCTCCGCGTTTGTGCGCCAGATCGGACACCATGTCTGGGTTGGCTCCATCCATGCGCCCCCCTTCTTCACAGAGCTCAAGGTCCTCTTTTGTCGCATAACCATTTTTTGCAAGCCAGTTCAGTCCATCAACTAGGACTTCGTCAAGCTGCGAGTGTGTCAAGCTGATGCAGCCCTCCCTTTTACTCATGCCAGCAGGTATTGTCGCGAAAAGATCGGCCACAAGATGTTTGAGCTTTGGCCGCACATCTTCTTCAGTCAGATTTGTCTTAAGCAGTCTGACTCCACAGTTGATGTCATAGCCGACACTTCCAGGACTTATGATGCCATCATGGGCATCCATTATTGCGACTCCTCCCACAGGAAAACCATATCCTTGGTGTCCGTCTGGGAGGACAACTACGTTTTTTTGAACTCCCCTCAATGTGGTTACATTGATTGCCTGTTGAATTGTCTTGTCTGCAAGCATCTTTGAGAGTAGGTCATCGTTTGCAAATATTCTGACTGGGACGCGCATCCCAATCGATGGGTCTGCTTCTATTTTGTATTCAAAATTACCAATCTTTGCAACTCTATCTGTGCTCATACTCTGTGAATTATTTCGGACATCGGCCTTCGTGGAGTTATTTGTGGCTCCTCGTCGGCAAAACCTACGACCAGCATAGAAATAGGTCTCAGCCAAGGATCACATTTGATAATGTCAGCAACTGATCTCTCATCAAAGGAGCCTACCCACACAGTTGCCAAGCCCAATGCATGTGCTGCCAGCTGCGCAAAAGCACATGCAATCGTCGCATCCTGTATGCAGTACAGATTCCTGCCCCTTGCACCATACTCTGTTTCCGAATTTTTGGGGTCTGCACAAAAAACAAACACCACCGACGCATCGCCAACAAAGTTTTGATCATGTGCGGCACCTGCGAGCTTGTGCTTGACTTGCTTGTTCTCAACAACAAAGATCTGATACGACTGGAGGTTTCCTGCCGAAGCAGCTCTCACAGCAGAATTCAAAATTTTTTTAATTGCATCTTCTTGAAGCTTTTTTTCCTTAAATGCTCGAATCGAATGCCGCGACGAAATGAGATCAAAAAACGACATGATAAGAGGGTTCTCAAAAGGTACAATTTAACTGAGTCATGATTATCAGAATTGAAATTATATGTGGTAATACAATTAGATGTGTGCCATGATTAAGGTAGTGACGCCATGGGCACACTTGGAATAAACACGCTTCAAGTCTTGCAAAGAAGATACCTTTTGCGAGATGAGACAGGACGCATCATTGAATCACCTACACAGCTCTTCAGACGGGTGGCAAAGGCCATAGCTCTTGCCGAGCTGAACTACGAACAAAATGCAGACATGAAAAAAATCGAAGACGAGTTTTTTAAGGCAATGTCAAACCTTGAGTTTCTGCCAAACACCCCTACCTTGATGAATGCTGGAACCAGAGCCGGACAGCTAGCTGCATGTTTTGTGGTTCCAGTGGAAGACTCGCTGACTGGAATCTTTGATGCTGCAAAATCTACTGCACTCATCCACCAAACCGGAGGCGGAACCGGCTTCTCATTTAGCAAACTGAGGCCGCAGGGCGATTATGTAAAATCAGTCGATGGTTCAGCATCTGGGCCAATCACATTCATGACTGTCTTTGATAGAACCACTGAGGTCATAAAACAGGGTGGAAAACGGCGCGGCGCAAACATGGGAATCCTAAATGTTGAGCACCCTGATATTTTGGATTTCATACAGTGCAAAAGCAAAGAAGGATTCCTCTCAAACTTTAACATCTCTGTTGCAGTTACCGACAGATTCATGAACGCAGTCAAGAAAAACAAAAACTACAAGCTAGTAAATCCAAGAACAAACAAGATAACGCAGACACTCAGTGCAAAAAAAGTCTTTGATCTCATAGTACAAAACGCATGGAAGACTGGCGACCCAGGACTAATCTTCATTGACGAGATAAACAGACATAACCCCACTCCAAAGCTTGGCCCAATTGAAGCAACAAATCCGTGTGGGGAGATGCCACTCCTGTACTGGGAGTCCTGCAATTTGGGCTCAATCAACTTGGCAAAAATGGTAGAAAACAAGAAAATCAACTGGTCAAAGCTAAAAAAACTGGTAAGATTAGGAGTCAGATTCCTAGATGATGTAATCGATGTAAACAAGTATCCATTACCACAAATTGAAAAAATCACAAAGACAAACAGAAAGATCGGCCTTGGTGTTATGGGATTTGCTGAAGCACTAATCCAACTTGAAGTCCCCTACAACTCTAAGAAAGCCCTGACGGTGGGTACACAGATCATGAAATTCATAAAAGAGCAAGGACACGCAGCGTCGCAAGAGTTGGGCGCGCAACGAGGAAGCTTTGCAAACTTTGAGCAAAGCATCTGGAAGACAAAAAAGCGTTACAAAACAATGAGAAATGCCACAGTAACCACAATTGCGCCCACCGGCACCATCTCAATTATTGCAAACTGCTCCTCTGGAATCGAGCCGCTTTTTGCAGTTTCCTATGTAAGAAATGTGATGGAAAAAACAGAGCTGTTTGAGACAAACCAGTACTTTGAAGTGATTGCAAAAAAAGAAGGGTTCTATTCCAAAAAACTGCTGGAAGTGATCTCAAAAAGTGGCACAATTCAGCACATTAGTTCAATTCCCAAAAAAATCAGGCAGATCTTTGTGACTGCACACGACATTTCACCATCTTGGCACATAAAGATGCAGGCGGTGTTTCAGAAATACACAGATAACGCCGTAAGTAAGACGATCAACTTGCCGCAAAATGCAACGCAGCGTGACGTAAGAAATGCGTTTTGGCTTGCCTACAAACTTCATTGCAAGGGAATCACAGTCTACAGGTACGGCAGCAAACCAAATCAAGTGCTGTCCTTTCAGCAAAAAACAAGGCATGGCACAAAGACTGTGGCAGACTCGGAGTTTTCAGGAGGTTGTATTGGAACAGTATGCCCACATTGATCTGAGTACTCCCGACCCTGAAGAGTTCAGGCTTTGCTGCTCGCATTTGTAGTGCGCCAGATTGATTGTCATTTGTTGGAGACAAATCTGATTCTTCAGCTATTGGATTGATTAGGTTATTTTTGAAATAATTCGTTGATCTTTTCTTTATACTGGCTAACCAAACTGCCAAACTCTGCAAAGTCCTGCTCGGTTGGAGATTGCATCCTCATGGCGTACTGGCCCAAAAAGACCGAAAATGCGTTTCCCACAATCAAGTTAAAGCATGCATCTGAGAGATTTATACTAGGAAAGGCAGTCTTTATGAAGGGCCGATACGATTTGGCCTGGTTGAGCAACAGCTCCAGATGTTTTTGCATAAAATCCATGATCTCTTTTTGCATATATCGTAAAACCCGTTTTTATTTATAAAAATTGATTGTAATTCTCAAATCTGAATCTATGATTCAAAACAAGACTTTTTCAGTAGCTGCAAAACAATCCATCTGATGACTACAGTGATCGGAGGACCTGCCTCTCCTGAACTTGCCAAAAAAATCGCAAAAAGACTCGACGCCAAATACCTAGAATCAAGCTTGAGAGTCTTTCCAGACGGTGAAAGCAAGCTTACCATAAACGGCACACCGCGCAAGGGTAAAATCGTCGTAGTACAGTCTACTCCACCCCCCGTGGACACAAGCATACTGCACGCACTTTCACTTATCTCGAAAGCAAAAAAATGGTCAAGCCAAATCATTGCAGCAATACCTTACCTTGGCTACATGAGACAAGACATGGAGTTCCTAAAAGGTGAGGTAGTAACAAGCCGACTGGTGGCAGGCCTGTTTGGCTCTGTTGGTGCATCAAAAATCATCACAGTAGATATACACAGCAAGCTGGCGTTAAACTACTTTAGTGTCCCGATTTTGAACCTCAGTGCAACAGAAAAGCTTGCAACCTACATAAAAAGAATTAATCTCCAAAACTCG
>JBKBQK010000089.1:0-5374 GCA_046292705.1 Candidatus Nitrosotenuis sp.
GCTTTTACGCAAAGGTGGAATTTTGGATGTTGCGTCAGGGTTTGTGATAGAATCAAAAAAATTTCTACTATTCCCTACCTTTGAACATCAAAGCTTTGAAAACCTTAAACCGCCATTTCATAAATATCTAAATTTTGTAAAAAAGTCAAAACCTCAAGATGGTGTCAATAGGATTACATCCTATGCCGAAGTAATCGCCGAAGCTGATCTCACAGACGAAAACAAGATAAATAAATTATCAGAATTTCACATATGGAGTGACTCTTACATAAAGACCAGAATGACTTGGATGCCACAAAAAGCAATCAAAGCCGTTTTTCTTAAGACATGCCTTATTGATGAATTTGTGACTCCACTCAAACCAGAATATCATGGTTGCAAATCTTGGATAGACATAAATGCAAACATCGATTCCGGAAAGCCAGTACTAAGTGAATCAGAGTTGCACTCAAAGCTTCAGAAATTCAAGGAGATCGTAAATTGAAATATAGAACGTTAGGAAAAAGCGGTATTAGTGTCTCAGAGATCGGGTTTGGCGCATGGACGATTGCACTTGATTGGTGGGGCAAAAAGATCGAAGAGGACGAAGCAAAGAAGATGTTAAAGCGTGCCTACGATGTTGGAATCAACTTTTTTGAGACTGGAGATATGTATGGAAAAGGAAAAAGCGAAAAGTTGATTGGCGAAGTCTTCAAGGGAATTCGCAACGAGATAGTCATTTCAACTAAATATGGCTATGAATTTGAAGGAGTCCAACAAATAGGACACAGTGAGCTTCCACAGAGATTTGATCCTCTTTTTACTGAGCATGCGTTGAGAAACAGTCTGGCACGCCTTCAGACAGATTACATTGATGTGTATGGCCTGCACAACCCAAAGTTGCACCACATAAGAGACGATGTCATATTCAATACCCTTGACAATAAGATCAACGAGGGAGTAATAGGCACATATCAAGTTGCGTTAGGCCCGGCCATTGGGTGGACGCAGGAAGGACTTGAAGCTATGAATCGCAAAAACATCTCTGCGGTTCAGACAGTGTACAACATCTTAGAGCAAACTCCTGGCAATGAGCTTATCGAGGCGGCATCAAAAAAGAACGTAGGTATCTTGGTCAGAGTTCCAGACGCGTCAGGAATTCTCACAGGCAAGGTCACTGCTGACACAAAAATAGACGAAAAGGATCACCGTTCAGTACGTCGAGGCGAATGGATAAAGTCAGCATTGGAAAAAGTAGAACAGCTCAGGCCGATTGCAGAAAGAAATGATCTTAACATTACGGAGCTTGCAATCAAATTCATTCTCTCAAAGAATCCAGTGTCATCAGTTTTGCCAACAGTGGTAAGTATCGACGAGATCGAACAATTTGCTGCCATGTCCGATGGAAGATATCTAAACAGCAACGACATGGCAGAGATCGCAAGATTGTATGCTAGTTGGCCTCCTTACGAGATAAAGGCCACAGTCCAAACTGCATAAAGCATATTTCCGCTTTGGAACCTCAAAACAAGATCAATTTCCGATTTAACTATAAACAAAGCATCACTTCCAGAATGTGAAGAGTGGAAATCAGCATGTTTGGTACCTATCCAGAAGATAAAGTAAAAGGCATTTTTGGTATTTTGCATCGAAATAGTTTTGCTTGGAATGGGAAAGCCACAGTAGGAGAAGGTAGTTTCAAAGCTTGAAAAAGATTACAAATGTTTTCTGCCAGATTGCGATAAAAATCCCGAATTTCTGAAAAGAACACTGCAAGACATTTTTGGTAATGCCTATACTGACATCTTAAGTGAGATAAAAAAGGAACTTGCCGAAGTAGGTTCTAAAAAGTATTTTGTAGATTTTATAAAAACCATGGAAAAATAAGAGAACAATAAGATCACATACGACGTTGAATTCAGTGATACGCGTTTCACAGAATCAAGCGCTGTTTGCATCTTTGGTTGCGGTGGCAATAACGTTCCTACTTGCAAATTATTTGGAGCAGGAAAAATACCCAATCATTGAATACAGATTATACTATACTGACGTATTTTTCAGTTTCCCCACTCGCTATCGTGTTTTGTGCAATTCTTGTATACAGACATGGCACCACTAGTAGTCATTCCATTGTATCGAGACTGTTTTTGGCAGGCTCAATAGTCTGGTACGCTGCAGATCTGACTTATTATTATAACGCAGAGTATGTTGCGCAAGATAACAATGCCTATCTTGTCGATTTTTTGTATTATTCTAGCTCTTTTCTGTATTTTGGTTTCATGATATCTTATCTAAAGCCGCGAATAATAATGATTTCAAAGAAGCTGATTGTTGCGGCTGCGATTATTTCTATTGGATTCATTATTCCAAGTTTGTATTTTTATCACAAAAGCCAGATGCCAACGCCGAGACTGCGATAAACCTAGTCTACCCATTTCTCGACAACATGATCTTCATTCCTGCATTTATTGCGCTGGTTTTGTTTTTCAGAGGATCAGTTAACTTCTTGTGGGTTACAATTACCCTGGGAATTATCTTCATGGCAGTAGCAGATACTACTTTTTTGATTGAGCGGTGTCTGGAAATATTTTCCGCAAGTAGTATTGCCAATCTGTTTTTTGCATTGAAGTGGATATTGTTCATATTTGGTGCATACAGTCACATCAGGATTTTTGGAGTTACGGAAGACAGACTTAAGCAGTGATAGTCTCTTCCAAAGTAAACTCGTTTTCTACAAAATATTCTACGCGCGTCTTTTTGAATTCACGTGAGCTAAATAGAATTCTGTAGTCGTCTACTTTGATGTGTTTTTGAATGTCTTTTGCCATGTTTTCCGCCTCACCAATAGACTTGCAATGCACCATCGAGAATACGTTGTATGGCCAGTCCGCATAAACCGGTCGTTGATAGCAATGACTTATCTGGGGAAATGCTCCAAGCATTGCGCCTACTTCCTCGATGCGTTGTTCAGGAACACACCACACAATCATTCCGTTTGCGGTGAATCCTGCATCCCTGTGTCTTAGAATCGCGGCAAATCTTCGCATTACTCCTATTTCTTCATAATACCGTAGTTTTTCAAATACGGCCTCTTCAGTCATCCCAAGGTTTTGCGCCGCCGATAGGAAAGGCCTGTCCACCACAGCTAGATCTTTTTGTAGTTGACGTACAAACTCTTTGTCTTCTTCGGTTGGCACAAACTTGACTTCTTTGATTTTTTTCTTTTCTTCTGTTGGAGCTATTTCCTTCTTTTTGTCTTCTACCATTTCGAGTTTGACACCTATTTTGAAGAGCTTTATGGTTGGAAGGAGTCTGACTTTGTTGATCCCAGGTAATTTCATAAATTTGTCCACCTCTGTCTTTAGATCAGAGCCGGGAGGCGTTGCCAAAGTGAACCAGAGATTGTATTCGTGGTTTCTCTCATAGTTGTGAGACACCCCTGGGTGGCGATTAATTTGGTTTGCCACTAGTTCGAGCTTGTCTGGATCTATTGCCATTGCAACAAGTGAGCTTTTGTAACCAAGTCTTCTTGTGTCAAAGATCGCAGATAGTTGTCTGATGATGCCAGAAGATTTTAGATTCAAAATTCTTTTTTTCATTTCGTCATGGCTAATATGAAATCTGTTTGCTAGCTCCTTGTAGGGCTCTGCAACAAGCGGAAAAGACCATTGTATCTCGTTTAGTATTTCTTTGTCAAGCGTGTCCAGAGAAGCCATATAGTCGTACAAACGCTTTTTTATAAAAATGATACGAGAATTTGCCAATTCCTATAAATACAAATCAGAAGCTGCTCTGATCGTGATTGTTGACCTAAACCTCAAAGGCAATTTGGTCATCGTAGTTGGGGCTGGCGGAGAAGGATTAAAGAAAGTAAATTCGCTTCTGACCCAAGATTGCAAGATTTTGGTCATTTCTGATAAGACAAACACTCAGATTCGAAATTTAGCAAAACACGGCAAAATTGAATTTAAAAAAATAAAACTTGAAAATGCGGACTTTATCGACGATTACGAGCCTTTTTTGGTTATGGCCGCAACGGACGACAAACAACTAAACAGAAAAATCGTTGAAAAGGCAAAACTCAAGCGTTGTTATGCTTATGCTGCAGACGATCCCGAAGTCAGCGATTTTGCACATCCATCCGTAATCAACATACAAGATACCGTTCAAATCGCAATATCTACAGGTGGCCGTAGCCCTGCAATGGCACGTAAGCTAAAACTAAAGGCAGAAAAGATCTTCAAAGACATAATCGACAAAGAGGATATTTACCAAATCAAATTGCAGAAGATGGCTCGGGATGCAGCAAAAACAAAGATCCCAACCACAATACAAAGAAAAAAATTCCTGTATTCGGTCTTAAATAACAACAAGATAAAGAAATTGTTAAAAGAGGATGATTTACCAAGTGCACAAAGGGAAGTTATGAAGATGCTGGAGAATTGGCAATGACAAACATAATCAACGCACGAGTTACATTTCGCAAATCCCCAATCTACATATTGGAAAAATTTACTTTTAAGGACATAGAATCTGCATACGAATCATTCCGCAAATATTCTGGCCTCAAGGAATTTGTGATTTTGCAGACATGTAACAGAGTAGAGATTTTCGGCTCCACTGATGAGCTCAAAGTAGACAAGATCAAAAAAACTTGGGCATCGCTTGCAGGTCTTGAAGAAGATGCCTTTAAAGAAAATTTCGAGGTTGCAGAAGATACCGAAGTATACGAACATCTTTTGAGACTCACTTCTGGACTTGATTCCATGGTGCTAGGTGAAGAACAAATTCTTGGACAAATAAAGGATTCAATTACTGTAGCACGCGATATCCGCGCATCAGGCGAGCAGCTAAACACGCTTTTTGACAAGGCGATAAAGATTGGTACCCGTGTGAGAAATGCTACTGGCATCAACAAGGGAACCATCTCTGTTGGCTCAATGGCAGTCAAACTTGCCGAAGAAAATATTGATGATTTAAAGTCAAAGAGAATTCTTTTGATTGGCACAGGCGAAGCAGCTACACTTGTTGCAAAATCATTAAACAAGCGAGGCTACAACTACTTTGTCACAAGCAGAACCATGGAACGCTCAAAGGCGTTTGCGGAAACTGTCGGAGGAAATCCAATTGAGTTTGAGAATGTTTTGCAAAGATTTTCTAACTATGATTTGGTTTTTGTTGCAACAATAGCGCCGTACTTTTTGGTGACGTATGAGAGAATCAAGCAAGCCATGGAAGACAAGAAAAGCGGTATGATGATTTTGGATCTTTCCAATCCTAGGACCGTAGATGAAAAAGTGGCAACGATTCACGGGATAAAGATGATGAACCTTGATCAGATAGCTGAAATGGTAGACAAAAATATTCGCTTCAGGGCCAGCCAACGTATAAATGC